>NZ_JBFUHJ010000682.1:0-2066 GCF_056402455.1 Paenibacillus sp. P4_A7
CTCGAAAGTCGCGATCATTTTTTAAATTTTCAAGTTCTTCTTGTGAGTAATTTCTATAAATGGTTCCAAATAAAATGATATACAAATATCCATCATTTAAGGTTTGGGCTAAGCTTAAAGATAATTGCATAGGTCCTAAAGATTCTTCCAAAGTGGGATTGGAAACAATTTCAAATTTATAAGATGAATAACTATCAGCAGATATTTTTTCGTTTGAGAATAATAATACTTCATACCTTACTCCTTTAAGTGGTGTATCAAGCGCAGCATCATTAAGGACAAGTATTTTACTCTCAATTGTATCTATTTTAAAAGGTAATTTAAAACTTTCTTTGTTATTTGTTTTATTTTTATCCGATTTTGGATGAAGATTATTTTGTATTACAAAGAAGTGATTTAAAATACCTATTACTCGTATTTTATTGTCAGCCTCTCCAAAAATATTAGTTCTTGCTGTCATAAAAATAAGCTGATGCGTGAGACTTGATGATTTCAAGTCATTAATAGTGTGGAAGCAATTAGACATTTGGGCACTTTCACATTTAAGCCCATGGACTTCACGTAGGTAAATTTCATAATCTTCAGAACTTGGTTTTGTATAAGCCATTACAAACAATAACAGGAAACCTATAAAGACAGCATACCTTTTCTTCTTAAGAATCCTACATCCCCCCTGTTACGAGTGTATTCGTGATCTTATCAAACTATCCTCCAGTAAGAGCGAATGGCTACCACGTGGCAGCCATCCGGCATTGAACTATCGTTTCCCGTTAGTTTAATTAATAGGTCCCAATTTTGTTGCTATAACATATTTATCATTTACTTCGACTGTAATAACTTCATGAGGGTCTTTTCCTTTGACTTCATATAGTGTACTCCCTGCTGGCACTTCGTTAGAGTCTCCATTTTTCTTTGGCATTGGGGTTGTTTTTCTTTCAATCTTACCAATCTCTTTGCCTACTTCTTCAATTGGAACCTCTTCTTTAGATAATCCATAAAGGGTGTTATACCAAGCAACGGAAGCTGGATAGGTACTTGATGAGTTTGACCCATTATTATCACTACAACCTGCTGCAAAGAATGACAGAAACATAACAATAAATATTATCCTCATAATTCTCCCCCCTTTAAGAAAAATACTGTTGTACCATTAAGACGAACGGAAAAACTCGGTTGTTGCGTTAACCTGCCCGTTAGCTCAATAAGGCTGCCGTTTCATGCCGGCAGCCTCGTTATGGTGATTGTTAAACTATAGTTACCCGTCCCTCAGTATTAAGGGTTTATCTCACATATACTCACTAATTCGCAGGATTTCATAGCTTGGAAACAGTTATCGTTCAGAAAGTTAGCTCATTAGACACTGTTRTTCCAATTTTGGTCATGCAGAAACAGAAGAACTGTATGGAACATTTCTCCAAGCGTTAATCTTCTGCACGCATACTCCACAATTTCCTTGGGGTTCACCATCCCATGRCTCTACGGGTCTATGCCCTTACATTCCTTCGTTACACCTRACCAAGGCGTGGAGACCGATAGCGTTTAGCTTACGGGTCTGAGCCCTTATGGGKAACGAACTCGRTCCTCCGTGCTTTCTTTTTGAAATCCTGCGAATGAGTCAATATACGTGATCATTTAATCGTTTTAGGCRGCTTGTGAGTATATAGAGGCAGCTTTTTCAGGAGAAAAAGTTTCTCCACGTTGTACAATACCGATGATGATTCGTGCTAGCTTTCCAAGCAGTTTAAATACCGACTGTTGCTTCTTCATATGCTTCACTTGAACATTATTCTCATGCAGCTGCCGGAACACTGGATGATTACCAACGAGTTGGAGCATAGCAAGATATAGATATTTTCGCAGCGTAGAATCGCCCCTTTTAGAAAGCACAATCTGTCCCTTACGCTTCCCCGAAGTACTTTCGGCTAGGTTTAAGCCTRCCTTACGCAATAATTGCCGTCCATGAGCATACTGTTTAAGGTCGCCAGCACCTGATAGTATGGCTGCCGTGCAGATCGTGCCTAGACCGATTGATCGAAGGCGATCGGACATAGGAATGTCACTGAGCA
>NZ_JBFUHJ010000683.1:0-2059 GCF_056402455.1 Paenibacillus sp. P4_A7
GGTAAAACATTATTAGCCAAAGCAGCAGCACAGTATACAGATTCTATTTATTTGACTGCCTCAKGCAGTGAATTTGTAGAAATGTATGTAGGCGTCGGCGCAGGTCGAGTACGTGAACTATTTAAGGAAGCCCGTACGAAAGCGACCAAAGAAGGTAAAAGCAATGCCGTTATTTTTATTGATGAGATAGAAGTTATAGGTGGCAAGCGGGATGGTGGGCAGCATCGTGAATACGACCAAACGTTGAATCAGCTATTAACTGAAATGGATGGCATTCATTCAAACGAATCGCCGAGGATCTTAATTATTGCAGCAACGAACAGAAAAGAAATGCTTGATAGCGCACTGCTGCGGCCTGGACGCTTCGATCGTCACATTGGGGTTGACCTCCCCGACAAAAAAGGCAGACTGCATATTTTAAACATTCATGCTAAGAACAAACCGATAAGTGAAAATGTTGATATGGAACGAATAGCAGAGGAATCCTTCGGATTTTCTGGGGCACAGCTAGAGAGTGTCATGAATGAAGCAGCCATTTATGCATTGAGAGAGACTAGCGATTTTATAATGGAAAAGCATATTTCTATGGCAATTGATAAGGTCATGATGGGCGAGAAGACGGATCGGGAAGCTACAAAGGAAGAACGTGAACGAATCGCGCTTCACGAGCTGGGACATGCGATTACGGCCGAGTTAGTAAGACCGGGAAGTGTATCGCAGGTAGCTTTATCACCGCGCGGTCAAGCACTTGGCTATGTTCGTCATAATCCTCAGCAGGACCATTATTTATATACGACACCATTTTTACATGGGCAAATTATGATAGCGCTTGGTGGAGCAGCAGCCGAAGAAATATTTTATGGAGATCGCAGTACGGGCTCGCGAGGAGACTTTGATCAATCAATTGGTATKGTTAAGACGCTTGTTGAGTCAGGTTTGACTGAGCTCGGTATTATCGATTCCTCGATGATGACACCGGACGCATGGGCGAAAATTAATCGTACGATTTTAGATAGTTTGATGACTCGGACGAAAGAGCTGCTTGTGCTGAAGCGTGAAGTATTCACACAATCGCTACAAATCCTACTTCGCGAGGAAACGTTAAGTGGCGCTGAGTTTCGGGGATTATTAGAACAATATAAGGCAGCATAGACCGTTCTATTTATTACAAATTGAAGGCAGACACTGCGTCTGCCTTTTTTTTTTGACTAAATTGGGTATAATGAAGGGGTACTGATTATATCGATTTCTTCCATTAGGGTACACGAAACATACATAAGATGCTAAGGGAGCTTATCAATTTGAATATAAAAAAAGTAGGCGTTGTAGGTATAGGTACTATGGGGCAGGGCATTGCAGAAATGCTTGCATCCAAAGGCCTAGATGTTATTGTAATCGAAGTATCGCAAGAACGACTTGAATATGGTTTAAAAATGATTGAGATTAGTCTCGATAAACAAATTGAGAAATGGGCGCTAACCCAAACAGAGAAAAAACTTATCCTGAATCGTATTGAATCTACGATTTATTTAGAAAGGCTTGCTGAATGTGGGCTTGTCATTGAGACCATATCAGAGGATTTAGACAGCAAAAAAGAAATATTTGAACAGATAGATGATGTATGCGGGACTAATATAATTTTGGCAAGCAATACTTCAACACTCAGCATGACTGAACTTGCGAGCGTTACTAAGCATCCTGAAAGAGTCATTGGCATGCACTTTATATACCCTGTGTATAAAATTGATCTAGTTGAAATTGTACGCGGCTTGAAAACATCTGAGGATACTTTTCTAAGAACAAAGTATTTCGTGGAAGAAATCATTCATAAAAAAGGTGTCATGGTCTTTGAATCGCCTGGCTTTGTAACGAGTCGCCTCATTTGCTTATTAATTAATGAGGCTTTGCATGTGCTTGAAGAAGGTGTGGCATCTGCTGATGATATTGATAACGCTATGCGTATCGGATACTCTTTCCAGCATGGTCCATTTGAAATGTGTGATCGTTTTGGATTAGATTCGGTACTTGCAGCTCTAGACAGAATGTTTAGAGAATATGG
>NZ_JBFUHJ010000684.1:0-2043 GCF_056402455.1 Paenibacillus sp. P4_A7
CCCACAATGCCGATTGCTCGAGCTTGTAGGGCAGTTTGTACTTGTCGTATTTAATTACATAAGCAATGGTTACACTCCAGGAATAGGTGACCGCTTATGCTCGGTTTTTAAATATTGCTTTTCCAGTTTCTCACGCACATCGGCTGCGATTGCTTTACCTTCTAGATAGTCGCTGTTATCGCCATAAGTGATACCTAGCTCATCCTCATCCGTCTGACCGTCCCAAAGACCGGCAGTCGGCGCTTTATCCAGCACGCTTTGCGGCACGCCGATATGCGAAGCTAGCAGACGAACCTGACGTTTGTTCAGCGTACTAAGCGGAGTAATATCTACAGCTCCGTCACCCCACTTGGTATAAAAACCTGTAATGGCTTCGGATGCATGATCAGTTCCGACTACTAGCAGGTTTAGGTCGAATGCGAGTGCGTATTGCATAACCATCCGCGTTCTCGCTTTCACATTGCCCTTGCCTCCGCGGCTTATGTGACGAGGAATACCTAGTGACTTGAAGCTATGCTCCACTTCAATAGCAATCTCATCAACCGCTTCTTCGATATTCGTCTCCGTCTTGTGCTTCAGCTTGAATGCCTCTGCAACTGCATAACTGTCAGCAATATCCGATTGATCGCCATATGGCTGGAATACGCCAAGCGTCATATATTCTCTACCCGTCTCAGCACTAAGCTCATCTGTTGCAATCTTACACAATCCTGCAGCAACCGCACTGTCGATACCGCCACTGATTGCAATTAGCAATCCTGTCGTACCTGAGTTTGTTACAGATGACTTCAAGAAATCAACCCGCTTGCGAATTTCCGCATTCGGTTCGATTTCAGGTTTTACGCCAAGACGTTCAATGATTTCTCTTTGTAGAGTCATAGATACCGTCCCTACTAGCGACAAAACCGATCGAAAGCGTCAGACAGATCGGCTGCAATGTCGGCTGCGGAACGATTTTCGATCTGGTGGCGTTCGATAAAGTGTACCAGTTCTCCGTCCTTCATCAGTGCGATGGAAGGAGAAGAAGGTGGGTAAGGAGCAAAGTACTCACGAGCCTTAGCTGTTGCTTCTTTGTCCTGACCTGCAAATACCGTATACAAATGATCCGGTGTTATATCATGCTGAAGCGCTTCAGCAACACCTGGGCGACATTGACCTGCTGCGCAGCCGCATACAGAATTTATTACAACGAGTGCAGTTCCGCTTGCATTTGGCAAGCTTGCTTCAACCTCTTCAGGCGTACGAAGCTCTTGAATACCAATTCGAGTAAGATCGTCCCTCATTGGTTGAACCATATCTAACATGTATCGTTCGAATGACATCGACATCGAACACACTCCTTTAATTACTTTATTTAAGCTACTATTATTATACCGTCCGTAATCAAAATAAAGCAACCAGAGAGAATTCACTCCGGCTGCTTATTTCAGAAAAAAAACGTTATTTTCTGCCCACTGATACCTAGTTCCAATATCCTTAGTTGATTGTAACCTGCAGTCAGATTATGTAGAAGGCTGATTGGGTCCATCCAACTTTTTATCGAAGCCTTGGGTTTCAGCAGACTTGTCACTTTTTGAAGCATTTTTTGCCGCTTGCTGCTTTTGTTCAATTGAGCTGCCATCTCTTTGGTTTTGCTGCGTCATTCTACTTCCCTCCTTCCGACTAAGCCTCATTATCAGGCTTGTCCTACGACTCTAGGGTAGTATGCTCCGCAGCAGCTTTCATTATGTTAATCTTTTCTTCTAAACCTTATGTTCGTCTAGAAGAAATGAATTCGTACAATTAAAAGTAACTATAAACACCGTACCTACGCCTTCCTGCGACTCCACATCGATTCGACCGTTATGACGCTCAACGATACTTAAACATAAAGGCAAACCGAGACCTGTACCACGCGCTTTCGTTGAAAAAAATGGTTCGAATAAATTTTTCATTTTATCGGGAGCAATGCCTACCCCTTGGTCGATGATGCGAAGCTCGATGATATCATCCCTGATGCTCGTCTTTATTTTCAAAACGCCCTTTTCCTCCATTGCTTCCATC
>NZ_JBFUHJ010000685.1:0-2035 GCF_056402455.1 Paenibacillus sp. P4_A7
CTATAAAGGGGTACGATATTCTGTTGAATTTAAATAACTACCTCTTGGTCATTATTTTAACTATCTGGTATGAAAAGGACTAAAATAGTATGGTCTTTTTTCGTTTATTAAAAAACAAAATTATTGTTTAACAAAGCATAAAAATAAAACAGTTGATTGAACTAACGGGCAGTATAGTGTAACAAATATCTAATGAAAATCGTCTAAGATATCGGGGGTGAGTGAGATACCAACGGGGAAGCAATACTTTATTGCATGGTCAATCAGTTTGCTGTTAACAATTATGTGCTTTATCTACTATATCTTGAACTTTACTTCAAACGTTCCAATTGTTGATAGTCTGCTGATGTTTTTTCAGTATTATGTAGCATTCATATTGATGTTTGGCTTAGTTCTTTATCTAATATGTAGGTTTTTTATTAAGCTGGTATTAATAAATATACTCGTAATAGCAACGGCTCACTTATTGTTCATATTTTTACTCGTCCATTCACTTATGAATCTTGACTCAGGCAGTTTTTTTGACAGAGCACCATAATGATAAACTCAGTTATAACTTCGTTGAGCTAACGGGTAACGATAGTTCAATGACAACAGGCTGAATTGTTAAATCACCATCGCATCTTATTCAATGATTGGGGTATCTAAATGTATAAAATCATTCATTGGCATGCGTTTTTCAAAGTGAATACAGAGGAAAAGGCTCGGAGATTACTCTCAAGATTTGAAGAGGTTTGTGAGACGAATGCTGCCCTATTATCCTGTGAACGTTATTGGAAGGATTCGGCTTTATATGATGTTGGTTTTAGCACATCCTTAAATAAGGACGATATTTCTCATGCCGTTTTTTCAACCCTAGTAATTGCTCATAAATTGGCTTATGAATGGCAGGTTACTGGTCCTTCCAATTCGGAATCGGGAATTTGGGAATTTAGTGGACTAACCACTAAAACAAAAGTTACAGGTATCGAATGGATTCAGTTTAGGATAGAAACCGAACCATTATTCTACTAACGGGAAACGATACTTAAATAACGCACATTGTTGAGCAGGCACTACGGTAGCCTGCTCTTTGTAATAAAATAACGGGCAGTTTAGTTCCATTATGTGGTAGTGTGTTGTTGTATATCATCCTTTCCATATTCTTATCTGTGGAGGTTCTTAAGATGCCTTATCCAATGGTCCATTTTGCTATTGCTTCAGAACTTTGTTTGCGCAAACCAACTCCTAGTTTTTTAATCGGGAGTATTGCTCCAGATGCTGTACATGTAAGACAAAATGTGACAAGAAAAGAAAAGGGGATTACTCATTTTGTAAATGAAGATAAATTCCCTAGTATTGAAGTGCTTAAGGAAAAATGTTTGTATTATTTAAGCTTAAATGGTGATGTTGACTGGAAAGATTTCATCCTTGGATATTTTGCTCATATCTATGCGGATATAAGATGGACGGAAACAGTTTATATAAATTTTGAAAATGAGTACCAGGGAGATAAAGATGATATAAGAAAGACCTATAATAATGAGTCAAATCAGGTGGAATTTGACCTAATAAGGAGCGAGGAATGGGCAGATGCTGTTCTTAACAAACTACAAATAGCAGCTGCCTATTCTATCGAATCATTGTTAACCCAAATTGAAGTAAGCCAATACCGAGATATAAAGCTACATTGGCTAAGTAATAGAGAAAACGAATCCCAGATAACCCCTACTTACTTAAGAGAAGATGTTATAAGGAATTTTGTTTTTAAGACAACAATTGAGCTAAACGATTTATATAAAGAATGGGGAGTCGCTGTCTCCATTGAGCTAATATCTCTAGCAAGTAATGATTAAGCTCCCTTGGTACGATATGATTTTCTCACGAATGCTCGCTTATTCGCAGGATTTCGCCCGGTTGGTTAAAGATGAAAGACAAAGAGGGGGACTCCGTATTAGACTTCGGCAACATGAAGGCGCACGGGAATAGAGGGGGGGATATATTCGCCCCATATACTTCCATTTACTGCACGCATTCTCCACGCCGCCCTTGGAGG
>NZ_JBFUHJ010000686.1:0-2035 GCF_056402455.1 Paenibacillus sp. P4_A7
CGTCTCCGCTTACGTAAAAAGAACTTATCCAATTTCATACGTCAACCGCGCCTCCTGCTTGAAGGAGGGAGCTTCATCCATAATCAGCTCCCCCTTGTCAGACCCGTAAATTTGATGAATGCGATCCGGAGTTAGTTCCTTAGGTGTTCCGTTGAACACAATTTTTCCCTTGTTGACCCCGATAATGATATCCGAATATCTCATTGCGACATCGACCTGATGCAAATTGACGAGAACTGTGATGCCCAATGTCCTGTTGATGTTTCGCAAATGGTCCATAATGATCTTCGAGGAGCTCGGATCCAGGGAAGCGATCGGCTCGTCGCAAAGCATCAGCCGGGGCTCCTGGATGAGTGCTCTGGCGATACCAACTCGTTGCTTTTGTCCCCCACTCAGCTGGTCGCAGCGTTTAAACATCTGCTCCGACAAGCCGAGCGTCTGAAGAATCTCCTGGCACTGCCGCTTCTCCTGCTCGTTATATATGCCGAGTGCGCCCGCAATGGTGCTTTTGTAGCCCAGCCGACCATGCAGAACATTCTCCGCTACGCTTAACCGGTCAACCAAGTTGTAATGTTGGAATATCATACCAATCTTTGTTCGGAACTGCCTCAGCGCTCCCCGGCTCAAGCGAGAGGTATCCTTGCCGTCGAACAGAATCCGACCTCCGCTTGGCTCGACCATGCGGTTGATGCACCGGAGCAAGGTTGATTTGCCCGCTCCGGAAGGTCCGATAATGGTCACGAATTCGCCATTCTTAATGGAGAAGCTGATGTCCTCCAAGGCCATGGCGTCTTTATTGTAACGTTTGGATATTTTATCCAAAACAAGTAATGTCGACATAAGATGCTCCTTTGCTTGTTAAAAGGTGAAAATCAGACCCTGTATCGAGAATCGAGCAGGGTCCTGCAACTTTAACGTGAATCTGTATTTTTAAAAATGTAATAGTTATCAATGCTGCATTGTTCATACGAAGTAATGAATGCATCTGCGTTCAAATAAACCTCACGCTCCCGGATCACGTCCGCTTCCGTGCTTTCTTCTGGTAGAACCGCAATGGTCACGGCGGCTCCTGCCGCTCTGCCCATGCGCATATCGTGCTCGGTGTCGCCCAAAATGGCGGCATTCGCAGGCGAGATGCCTAACCTTTCGCAGGCCAGCTCGACCAAGTCTGGATGAGGCTTGCCGCGAAGGACGGCATCACTGCCGATCACTTCCCGGAAATAATGCCGAATACCTAACCACTCCAGATGCTTGATGGCATCCTCGGTGTCGTCGGCAGTAACGACCGCCATCGGCAGCTTTCTAGATGTGCATTGATCGAGAAAGTCGACTAGTCTGTAGCGGGCTTGTACCGGCCGGAGCATATCGATCTCCCCATTCGTCCGGCGAATGCATTCATCCATGCAGCGCTCAGCTTCCTTGGCAGGCAGCCCCAAATCGCGGATATGTTCGGTCAACTGCGCCTTCACCTGAACGTTCGTGCCGGTGGACAACAGTCCCGCCCGATCGTAGTCAACCACCTTGCCACCTTCGTCGCAGCTAATGCCGAGCATAATCATAAGRAATTCCGGCGACGCATTAATCTTGTATTGCTCCTGAAGCTGCATCACGATGTTACCAATCAAAAGTTCGCTCCAGCTGCCCCATAAGCCAATGAAGTCCAAAAGTGTTCCGTCTTTATCGAATAAAATGGCTCTTACGGGATATGCGTTGCCCCCAACCCGGAGCAGCGCTTCTCCCTCTCGGATATGTTCTCCCATCAGTTAGACAACTCCCGGATCGGGTTATACCAGGCATCATCGACCGGAAGGAACTTCGCATCTCCCGACTTCCAGAACAGTCCGGATTTCTCGGAATCCTCCGGCAGGAACACACTTTCGTTATTCGCCGTTGCTTCCGATGTCATGATATCTACGATCGCCTTGAAATCTTCCTCCGAAATTGTGTCGCGATTGGCCACGAACGGACCATTCAGTACTGGTGTGACGGAAATCAGACGGAATTGCTCGCCAGGCAGCTTGTCGAAGGGCTGCTC
>NZ_JBFUHJ010000687.1:0-2029 GCF_056402455.1 Paenibacillus sp. P4_A7
AACCAAATCTTCCAAGATTGTATCATCCGGAACGCCAACTTTTGTCTCAGCTGACCATATCCAATAAGCTAAAAATTCTATATTTCCTTCTCCGCCGGTAATAGGTGAGAAGGTCACATCTTTCAGAGAATAACCTAGCTCAGCAGCCGCAGTCAAAACAGTACGCAGTACTTCCTTATGCACGGCGGAATCGCGTACAACGCCTGACTTACCAACCTTCTCACGACCTGCCTCGAATTGTGGCTTAATAAGTGCTACAATTCCTGATCCTGGTGTAAGCAATGTTGATAATGTAGGCAAAATAAGTCGCAGCGAAATAAATGAAACGTCGATTGAAGCAAATGTTGGTGATGGACCGACTAATTCCGCCAGTTGCATATATCGAAAATTTGTACGCTCCATAACGTTAACACGCTCATCTTGTCTCAAAGACCAATCAAGCTGATTGTAGCCCACATCTATTGCGTATACATAAGCTGCCCCATTTTGCAGCGCACAATCAGTAAAGCCGCCTGTTGATGCTCCGATATCTAGCATGACGCGATCTTTCAAATCAATCTCGAAATTACGAATCGCCTTCTCTAGCTTTAAACCGCCGCGACTTACGTACGGATGCAGCGCACCTTTTACCTTAATATCTGCACTACGTGGCACTTTCATTCCGCTCTTATCAACGGGTTCATCATTAACTAGTACTAGCCCCGCCATCAAAGCAGCCTTTGCTTTTACTCTGCTATCATAAAAACCAAGCTCTACCAGCAGCACATCTATACGTTCTTTAGTAGTTGTTGTCATCTTTCTCCTTCAGACCCTTACTTCTGTCCTGTAGTACGCGTCATTTGGCGCGGGAGCAACATCTTCGTCTCTTTTACCACTCGATCGGCTGTTAATCCGATTTCATGCCTTTGTTCTATAATAGATCCATGCTCTACAAATAGATCTGGAACACCAATGATGCGAATTGAAAGCCCATAAATTCCTTTTAACGAATAAAATTCCAATATAGAACTGCCAAGTCCGCCTAATTCAGAACCTTCCTCTAACACAATCATATGCTTTCCTTCTGCAGCAAGCATTAGCAGCATTTGTTCATCTAAAGGCTTAATAAAACGAGCATTGACGATTTGAATATTTACGCCATCACGCTTTAAAATCTCAGCGGCTTCTTCAGCAACTTGAATCATTGGACCAATTGCTACTATAACAGCAGAATCGCCTTCGCGAACCGTTTCCCATTTGCCAATTGCAAGAGGCTGTGGATTCGAGTCTAGTTCGACGCCTATACCATTAATTCGCGGATAACGAACGGCTATAGGTCCATCATTATAATCTACAGCTGTTTTCAGCATACGACGCAACTCATTTTCATCCTTAGGCATCATAATAACCAAGTTAGGTATATGGCGCATGAAAGCAATATCATATACACCATGATGCGTCTCTCCGTCAGGTCCAACAAATCCTGCACGGTCTATAGCGAAAATCACATTTAGGTTTTGACGGCAAATATCATGTACGACTTGATCATAAGCCCTTTGTAAGAACGTAGAGTATACAGCGAATACAGGCTTCAAGCCCTCTAAAGCAAGCGCAGCAGACATCGTTGCCGCATGCTGTTCTGCAATACCAACATCAATCATTCTGTCTGGATATTTCGCAGCAAATTTAAGCAAGCCTGAGCCGCCCGGCATAGCCGGAGTAACGGCTACGATCCGTTTGTCATGATCAGCAAGTTCAATCAGTGTTTGACTGAACACATCCGTATACATAGGAGGCCCTACTGATTTTGCTACTTGCCCAGATTCAATTTTGTATGGTGATATACCATGCCATTTGAATGAATCGGCTTCTGCTGGTGAATAACCTTTACCTTTAACTGTAACAACATGAACAAGAACAGGACCTGGCATAGAATCAGCTTGACGCAAAATATCAAGTAATTGCTCTAAATCATGTCCGTCAACCGGACCTAAGTAAGTCAGTCCAAATTGTTCGAACAAAATGCCGCTCACAAGTAAATATTTTAAGC
>NZ_JBFUHJ010000688.1:0-2010 GCF_056402455.1 Paenibacillus sp. P4_A7
TAGCAATGCGGTTCAAATAGGACAGGATTTTAAAAATAAGAAAGAGCTTCAGGTTATATTTGACTCCACGAAAACGGTTGGCGATTACCATTCAAGTACGAATTCAGACATTGGAGTGAGCTTCCGCAAATCATCCTATAATAGCTGGACCTATGTGTCTGTATCGTCGGTGAATGTCATTACGAAAGATTCTAATGTGATTAAATGGTATACCTACACGGCTTGCTTATTGATTCTTGCTGCTACTCTGCTGCTTGCCTGGCTGGGGTCGAGGAGAATGTACAGTCCCATAAATCATCTGTACCGCTTTCTGGCTGAGAAGGAGGAAGTGTCAACGGTCAATCATAGCAGTGATGAGATACAGTATATCGGCAGTCAAGTGAATGAGATGCTCCATACGAAGCACCGTCTTACCGGAATAATTGAAGGCCAGCAGCGATATGTGGATGAACTTTTCATGATCAAGCTTTATCAGGGAGAAGTGAGAGCGCAGGAAATCAATGAACGTCTGGATGCTATAACGGTTAATAGCAATTGGAGTTATATAGCTGTTATGGCAGTCCAGATTGATACGCTTGATAGAACTAGATATGAGATAAGTGATGAAGAGCTATTATTATTTGCTATAAATAATATTGTTGGTGAGGTTTTGCAGAAGAACGAAAGGTTGAAGCCTGTTGTTATGCAGCATACTCAGGTTACACTGATTGGAAGCAATGATTTAACCGAGGAATTATTTAAAATGAGAATTAATGAGTACGCCGATGAGATCAGACAAAAGATTGATCAGTTTCTGGGATTGAAAGTAAGCGTGGGGATTAGCCGTTTTTATCCAACCCTTGGATCTGCTCAATGGGCTTATCAGGAAGCAATCGAGGCGCTTAAATATACAATCCGGATGGGACCAAGCTGTATTATTCATATTATGGATGTGGAACCGGAGGGTACGATTCTATCACGTATTCCCGACGGAACTAAGCAGGAGTTGCTTGATGCAATCAAGTTGGCGAATTATTCTCAAGCGGACCTGCTGCTGCATGCTTATCTTCAAGATATATTTTACGAGAAGGTAGGGCACAGGGAATACTTTGTTCCTCTAACAGCATTCCTTTTGGATCTAGTACGAATGGCGCAGAGCTTAGGTGAACCCATTGAATCGCTTTATGATGGAGAAAAGTCACTTATTGATCATCTGTATCAGCTTAAAACGATCATGGAAATTGAACAATGGTTTAGCCAAATACTCATCTATCCAATGATGGATTTATTAGAGAAGAAACGAAAAAATCAATATGCCAAAATCTCAGATCAAATGCTGGCCATGATCCACGAAGAGGCTGAGAATGACCTATCGTTAGATCAATGCGCATCAAGGCTGGGCTATCACCCGGATTATATCCGTGGTGTATTTCGCAAGGAGGTAGGCATCAATTTCAGCGATTATTTATCGAATTTCCGTTTGCAGTTAGCCAAGAAGCTGCTTGTCAATACCGATTTGAAGATTTTGGAGATTGCTGAGCGTTTGCAATATAATAATTCGCAAAACTTCATTCGATATTTCCGCAAACAAGAAGGCATAACACCAGGACAATACCGTGAAAAACATCAAATTAATCATTGATTGGCGTTTTTTTTAAGCTGTGAAGTTGAAAATCGGCAGGGGCACAAATATTATAAAACGATGCGTGCTCACACGCTATTCGATAAATTGACTTGAAACCTGTTGTGATCTGGAACCTTGATCTATCAGGTTTTTTTTATTTGTAACTGAAGGGATTCTGATGGTAAAAKCCAGCATTACAAAGGGTTTTGAGTGATTGAGAAAAGGGAAATTGATTTTCAAAAACTAAATGAGGCTGCATTTCCCTTTTCTCTTTGCATAGGGGAAGGACTTGAAAGCTTCGCACCTCAGATCGAACGCACAGAAGAGCAGGCAACAGTACGTGGAAGCTGGAATAACGAGCAGCTGGCGCTTTCTTTGCCGCTGCGACCAGGCACGCTGTAATTACC
>NZ_JBFUHJ010000689.1:0-1983 GCF_056402455.1 Paenibacillus sp. P4_A7
ATGTGGCAGTGGTATGCGGAGCACACTAACACGCAGCGGAGCAGCGGTAGTCTTGCTGACGCACTGCAAGGCGCAGATGTATTCATCGGCGTGTCAGCAGGCGGCATTTTGACTCGAGCACACATCGAATCCATGGCCCCAGAACCTATTGTCTTCGCGATGGCTAATCCTGAACCAGAGATTCGACCTGAGCTTGTAGAGGACATTGTTGCTGTATTCGCGACGGGACGGTCTGATTACCCGAATCAGATAAATAATGTCCTCTGCTTTCCTGGTATTTTCCGCGGAGCGCTTGATAGCCGCGCTACAACGATTAATGAGGAAATGAAGCTTGCAGCAGCAGAAGCTATTGCTTCAGTCATCGGTGACGACGAGTTGAACGCTATGTATATCGTGCCAAGCGTCTTCAACACCCGTGTTGTTGAAGAAGTTCGCCGGCGCGTCATCCAAGCCGCAGTGCAAAGCGGCGTATCCCGCCGCCAGATACGAGAGTAAAGATACTATAGCTATTTTAGCCCCGTTTATGCGAAAGCGCGTCGGTACTGAACTTACTTCGTCTAGTACCGACTTCTACCCACTTCATTACAAAAAGACTCCAACTCAATGCTGGTACCGTACCAAACATAACGCTTATCTTGCTGCTAAATAACTTTTTACAAAACATATGACACTTGTCATTCCTTTTTACCGTATTAGATATGATATAATAAACTATCTTACTTTTTTTGCGCTTTTTTAGCGAAAAATTACATAGATAAGCATATAAAGGGTATGTTCCCGCTTTTGCAGTAGTTGTTGAGCAGGCTTTATGTGCAGATAGTTGACGGAAAAGGAGCCTGTTAATGTTTCAAGCGGTAATAGATTTTTTAGAGAAATTCGGACCCATGGGATTGTTCATCCATTCTTTTTTCGATGCAATTATTTTCCCAATTCCTGCTTTTTTCCTTCAAGTATCGTTAAGTATTTTGAACCCTTCTACAGCATTATGGTTAGCTACAGTTGGATATATCGCTTGTATGCTCGGTACTCCAGTGGGGTATTATCTTGGAAAAGTAATGGGCAAAAAGGTTCTCTACAAGTTTCTAAAAAAAGAATGGATCGATACCGCAACAGAAAAATTTCAAAAAAACGGCGAAGCCGCTATCTTAATTGGTTCATTTACACCTATTCCGTTTAAAGTATTTACGATTCTATCCGGCTGTTTAAACTTCCCGTTATGGCGGTTGATCGGATATGCAGCTATTGGACGCGGTCTCAAGTTTTATATTGTCGGTCTTTTATTTTATTCCTATGGTCGGGCTGCAGAAGGCATGGTGAAAAATGTCTCCTTATATATTTTCATCGTTGCTGTACCCCTTATTGTCATATTCCTTCTCATTCGCAGAAGAAAACGCATAAAACAAGAGCTGCTTTCCAATGAGACTGACGCGAAAGCATCAGAAACAACTACAATCTAATTAACGAATACAGACTTCACGTTTATAATAAACATAAAAATGGATAGGCTAACAGGTATTTTCCTGACAGCCTATCCATTTTTCATTTCACTTGTTTATTAAATAAGCTGCTTCCACTTTTGCTCCAGTGTTCGGGGAACATAACTTTCCATTAGCTGCAAGAGCTCAGCAGGTTCACTTGAAATATTAATAAGACTTAAATGAGATGAATTAGAAAATCCTTCACTTATACTGTGATTAATCAGATTCATTAAGGGATTAAAATAATTTCTGACATTGAGAACCCCTATTGGTTTAGAATGTATACCTATCTGTGACCAGCATAGAGCTTCAAAAAGCTCTTCATACGTTCCAAGCCCGCCAGGCAGCGCTATGTATCCATCTGCAAGTTCTGCCATTTTAGCTTTACGCGCATGCATATCATCCACTTCAATTAATTGAGTAATATCTCTGTGCACCATTTCACCTTTAAATAAACCTTTGGGCATGACACCGACTACTTCGCCGCCGCCCTGCATAACAACAT
>NZ_JBFUHJ010000690.1:0-1980 GCF_056402455.1 Paenibacillus sp. P4_A7
GCTCTCGTTCTTCCGGAGTCGGGTTATCCCAGCGCTTCTCGATGTCCTCAAATATTTTAAGCCCCAGATAATAAGGATTCAATGAATGCCTTGATGGCTGCACGACGGAGGAGTTCAGCGCAGCATATTCAACGGTCTCCTCTGAGGTTAAATCAAGCTCTCGCATGATCCGTTGGTGGAAGAAGCTTGCCCAGCCTTCATTCATAATTTTGGTTTCGATCTGCGCCCAAAAGTACAGCATTTCATCACGAAGCATGGTAAGGATATCTCGCTGCCAAGGTTCCAATATGGCGGAATATTCCTCAATGAACCACAAGATATCTTTTTCCGGTTGAGGAGGGAAGGATATAGGCTTTTCTTTTTCCTCCTGTGAAACTTCTTTCTCCAGTGACCACAGATCATCATAAGGCGATGAGAGTGGAGCGGGTTTTGCTACCGGTGAACGTTTTTGCACAGTAGAAATATAAGCATCCTTGGACATTCGATACGGCTTCACGATGGAGGGATCAACATGCTCCTGAATCGCAAGGACAGCATCAATGAATTGTTCAACCGCAAGCGTTCCATGGACCATTTCGTATTCACGGATTCGTTCTGCCGTTGCGGTCATGCTCTCGACCATGTTGCGATTTGTCTTGGAGAAGCGGGCGTTGTTCTTGAAGAAGTCGCAATGGGCGAGAACGTGAGCGACGATCAACTTGTTCTGGACGAGGGAGTTGCTGTCAAGCAGAAAGGCGTAACAAGGGTCGGAGTTAATGACGAGCTCGTAGATTTTACTAAGCCCGAAATCATATTGCATTTTCATCTTGTTGAATGTCTTCCCGAAGCTCCAATGACTGAAGCGGGTAGGCATGCCATAAGCACCGAAGGTGTAAATGATATCGGACGGACAAATTTCATACCGCATAGAGTAGAAATCAAGACCAAATCCAGTAGCAATCTCCGTAATTTCATCAATGGCATATTCCAATGCCCTCATATCCAATATTGTCATTGTTGAACCCCCTATCAGAATTTGTGAGATAGGTGAAACACTGCTAATAATCGGGTAATACTGTTGATAATGAATGAGTGAAAATTAGCAACGATCCGTTTGGTCATGGTACAATTAGTAAAAGTTTACGCAAAATCAGAAGGAGGTCGAACATTGTGTCAAATCCAGATGAGAAGAAAATTCATACCTATCAAGATTGGCTGACATGGGACGGAACGTGGGAGTTAATTAACGGCAAAGCCTATAATATGTCTCCAGCTCCGACCTCATTGCATCAATTTATTGTAGGAGAGCTTCATTTCGCCCTACGGACGTTCTTCCAGAATCGGAGTTGCTATGTGTTTGTGGCTCCATTTGATGTGTTTTTCAGTGAAAGCGAAGAGTATCAATCACCCGATCAAGTCACTCAACCTGATCTTTCGGTTGTTTGTTCTAAGGACCAAATATCCAAGAACGGCTGTCACGGTGCGCCGACAATAATCATTGAAGTGCTGTCGCCTTCGACTGCATTGAAGGACTTTAATGAGAAGTTCAACTTATATCAAAAGCATGGGGTACAGGAATATTGGATTGTCGATCCTGGGAATCGAACGGTGCATGTATATGCGCTACAGGATGGCAGTTATCAGGTGCGTGATTTATATACGGAGCAGGACACGATCCAATCCGTCGTCTTTAAAGATTTACAAGTACCTATGAACACGCTATTCAGTCTATAATAACAAGCACAATCAGCCGGCGAGATACACTCTCGACCGGTTATTTTTTGTCCCTTGAAATCTAAGCACCTTGGCGATAGGAAGCCCAGCCTTCGTTCATAATCTTTGTTTCGATTTGCGGCCAGAAGTAGAGCATTTCATCACGCAGCATCGTCAATATATCTCGTTGCCAAGCCTCTAAGATAGATGTATAGTCCTCCCTAAACCAGATGAGGGCCTTCTCCGGTTGAGGAGGAAATCGTTTCAGATCTGCAGCCAGACCGGATG
>NZ_JBFUHJ010000691.1:0-1955 GCF_056402455.1 Paenibacillus sp. P4_A7
GGTAAAAGCCTTTTTGATGATTCAGGAACAGTAAATTATGGAGATGGAACGGGTTATAAATATCAATGGGCTCTAGAAAATAGTGATGGATTTATCCGTTTCAGAAACCGGTTAACCGGCAACTTTATGAATTTTGAAGCTAATAACGGTCGAATTAAGACTGGACCCGCTATAGGATGGAATGCGGATTGGATGCCAGTCGGCTCTGAATATGGATATTTCCAGATCAGAAACCGCCAGAATGGGCTAATGAATATCCACACACAGTGGGGTAATGTACAAACTGGTAGGGTAGATGGAGGGGATTGGACGGGCGACCAATGGGAGTTTGTGGAACTAAGTAATTATGAGGCAGAGGATGCTTTACTATCGGGCGGTGCAGTCGTAGATAACGACCAACTGAATTATTCCGGGAGCGGTTTTGCAGCTGGATACGATTCTATCGGTGCAACGACTACCTTTACAGTAAATGCTGCGTCAGAGGGACTTTATAATCTAGATCTTAGGTATGCGAATGCTACAGGCATAGCGAAGACAATCAGCCTGTATGTGAACGATGTCAAAATAAAGCAGATTAGCCTACCGAGCTTGGCAAATGGCAATACATGGGGTGACAAGGTTGAGACGATACACCTGAACGCAGGGGATAATACGATAGCATACAAGTATGAATCAGGCGACAGCGGAAATGTTAGTCTCGATTATATTACAGTAACGGCATATAACAAGTATGAGGCAGAGGATGCCTCGCTATCGAGCGGTGCAGTGGAAGCTAACGACCAACTGAATTATTCCGGGACCGGTTTTGCGTCCGGATACGATTCTATCGGTGCAACGACTACCTTTACAGTAAATAATTCATCAGCGTTAACGCGTAGTTATTATCTGGATCTCAGGTATGCGAATGCTACGGGCGCAGCAAAGACAATCAGCCTGTATGTGAATGGCATCAAGTTAAGGCAGATTAGCCTGCGGAGCTTGGAAAATTGGGATACATGGGGCGACAAGGTTGAGCTTGTAACGCTAAAATCCGGACTTAATACGATATCTTATAAATACGATGATGGAGATAACGGAAACGTAAGCCTTGATTACATTATACTGCACTCAAAAATAAGTAATGGCGTAACGGTTAACCCTGCCGAACTAGTGGCCCATTGGAAGTTCGATGAGGGAACTGGTACAGTGATCGACGATTCTTCAGGCAAGGGCAACATTGGAAAGCTGGTAAATAACCCAGTTTGGAAGAGTGAGGATAAGTTCGGCGGAGCGCTTGCATTCAGCGGTGGCTCAAGAGCCGAGATTAACGCATTCTCATTTTTGGAACAAACGGGTGATCAGACGGTGTCAATGTGGTTCAAGACGTCTCAGTCTGCCAATGGCTACTACAGCGTTTTCAAACAAGATAATCGTTTCACAGCTCTTCAGCTGGCAGCAGGGAACCAGGCTCGTGTGGCCTATTGGCCGGAAGGCTCCGGACTTAAAACATTATCGTTTCCATGGACCTACAATAATAATGAATGGCATCATTATGTTGCTTCTTACGGTCAGAAAACAGGTTTGAAAATCTATGTTGACGGTAAAGTAGTGGCAAGCGATGCAACAAATCTCGGTCCGCTTCCGCGAGTAACGAGTAAGATTTTACTTGGAGCTGATTCGGCCGGCGGAGAAGCATACAATGGACAACTAGCTGACATTCGCGTATTTAACGGGCCATTGACACAGGCTGAAGTATTGCGATTGATGTATGGGGATCAGGAACTGACGTTGCAGAGCATAACAGCGCCTGCGGCAATAACAAGGGTAGCGAGCGGTACGGCAAAGACTGCTGCGGCACTTGGATTACCTGCAACCGTAGTGTTAGTAACGGATAAAGAAAGTATAAATGCTGATGTGATATGGGATGTTAACGCCTCAAGCTACAATCCGAATGATGAGACAGAACAGACCTTTAC
>NZ_JBFUHJ010000692.1:0-1947 GCF_056402455.1 Paenibacillus sp. P4_A7
TTCGTGGACTGAATGAGGACGCTTGGGAGAGAATCGGCGTTGTAAGTGATAATGACATGTCTGTTAGAGCTTTGGCGTATATTATTGCAGGGCATGAAATTCATCATCTAAATATCATAAAAGAAAGATATTTAGCCTAGACCTGAGGTTCAATGTGACACCTTGGTGGTCTGTCGCACCCACGTATATTGTACACAGTCTATCGCACACACCACACACATACGTAAGGACACATACACACGCAGCAATGCCGCATATATGCCTTATGAAATGGAATTAAGCCCATAGGCAAAGTAGCTTCGAGCAGTGCTAATCGATTAGTAAGTTAAAAAGCTGTAAGCATCATTTGGATGCTTACAGCTTATTTTTTTTGCGAATTTGTGGCCTGTAAGCTTGATTTTGGTGCTTACAGGCTGAGAAGCGCTAGATAGAATTAACGGGAGGCTATATGTTGCCGCAGCGGAAGCCACATTAAGTGGAATCAGCCAATAGCTCCATAAAGCGGCTTGCGATGAGTGACAGTGATGCATTGCGCCTAGTGGCAACTCCGATACTGCGCTCCGGGATAGGCTCGACCGTTCGCAGTTCAAACAGCTTTCCGGACTGCAGCTCCTGTTGGACGAATGAGCGTGTCACAAAGGCGGCGCCATATCCGCGTTGAGCCAGCTCGATTAACATTTCGGAGCTGCCAAGTTCTACATCCGCCTCCATCGTAAAGCCCTGAGCGGTAAACCAATTCGTAATAAACTGCCCTGTACTGCTTCCTTGTGATAGAAGCAATAGTGGTATTTTGACGAGATCCGCAGTTGAAATAGGCTGTTCGGCCAGCTTCCTGTAGGCGGGACCTACAACAAAGCAATCCTGCACAGCAGTTAACTGCTGTACTTGAAGCTCAGAATCTACCAGCGGCAGATGGACAAAGCCCAAATCGATTTGTCCGTCCGTTAATTTAGCTTTAATATCGGATGTTTTGCCTTGGGAAAGACGAATTCTAATATCCGGGTATTCTGTGCGCAGCTTGTCTAATGGGGTGAGCAGAAAATGTTTGATGATCGGTCCACTAGCGCCAATTCGGAGTTCTCCGGCGACAAGATGCTTGAGCGACTCCATTTTTCTTTCGCCCGATTCGAGTAAAGAAAATGATTGTTCCACATACTCGAGTAAAGCAGATCCTTCTGGAGTTAGTGATACCCCTTTGGACAAGCGGTCGAAAAGCTTAATGCCCAGTCCCTCTTCCAGTTGTTTAATGGCATAGCTGACGGAAGGCTGGGTAATATGGAGCTGTTGTGCGGCTTTGGTCAAATTGCCATGCTTAGCAGTTTGAAGAAAAATACGATACCAATCCAGATGCATGATGCTTTTGATATAGAACACCTCTATGTCACGTGATGGAAATGATGATTTCATTTATCTCAATGATGACATTATAATCAAGATAATAGTAAGCGTCAAAGAAAATGACAGCGGTAAATGACAATGGAGGTTTTAAGATATGGCAGGTAACACATATGGTGATCTATTCAAAATAACAACCTTTGGAGAATCTCATGGGGAAGCGGTGGGAGTAATCGTCGATGGCGTTACTCCCGGAGTGGAAATAGACGAGCGATACATTCAAATTCAGATGGATCGCAGGCGGCCTGGACAGTCCTCAGTAACGACTCCAAGAAAAGAATATGATATCGTTCATATTTTATCCGGCGTTTATGAAGGCAAAACAACCGGAACCCCGTTATTTATCATTTTGTATAACAACGATATGCAGCCTTCTGCATACGATGACATTGCCAAGTCTTTTAGACCAGGTCATGCAGATTACACGTACTTGCAAAAATACGGTATTCGCGATCATCGGGGCAGCGGTAGAGCATCGGGAAGAGAAACGGCTGGCCGGGTAGCGGCTGGGGCTGTCGCTCGCAAGCTGCTTGAGAACAGAGGGGTAAGTAT
>NZ_JBFUHJ010000693.1:0-1939 GCF_056402455.1 Paenibacillus sp. P4_A7
GCATTAGGCATTAGACTTTGTGACTGATCTGGCAAGAAGGAGGCAAAGTGATGCATTGGACATTTCTGAACTTGAAAGGCTTGGTTTTCATGTGGATATCCTTGATTTGAAGTACTTTTTTAATAGCYGTAACGAATTGGAGACAAAACGGGAAGAGTATGATGTGATTTGGGCAAGAGGTGGAAATACATTTGTTTTAGCACAGGCGATGAAATTAAGTGGCTTCGACGAGATCATAGAGAAGTTCCATAGAAATGGAAGAAATGTCGTTTATGGGGGATATAGTGCTGGCGTTTGTGTTCTTGGACCGACACTAAGAGGAATTCACTTAGTAGATGATCCGACCCAAAAACCCTATGGGGAACAACATCAAACTGTTTGGGAAGGATTAAACGTTTTAGATTACGTAATTGCCCCGCACTATAAATCTAACCATCCAGAATCTGAAGATATCGATAAAGTTGTAGAATATTTGATCGATAATCAAATACTCTTTAAAGTTCTAAGGGATGGAGAAGCAATAATCATTGAATGATCATTCAATAAGAAAGTTTGAACTAAACATTCCTGTAAGGSCTAAGATTTGGCCTTTGTCAAAAARGGAGCGCCTCGGTATGATAGGTTTGTCGACGGGTTCATAACCCAACACCATCAAGGAGGCGCTCTTACTATGAATTTTAAGCAAAATGACGGACAAAATCAACGCATTGAACGAATTTCCACCTCTCAYCTTGTCGTGGTTATAGATATTGCGAAGGAAACTCATGTAGCACAAGCAACTAATTTTCGTGGCATCATACTTACTAAGCGGCACCTTACGTTCTCAAATACAATTGAAGGATTCGAAAAACTAGAACGATGGATCGAWGGATTACAACAGAAACATCRCTTAAAGGGACTCATAGTCGGCATGGAACCGACCGGACACTACGGGTATAACCTGGCYAATTGGCTCGCTGTAAGGGCAAGAGTGTTGTCATGGTGAAYCCGGCKAYCACTAAACGAAACAAAGAGAATCGTGATAATTCWCCCTCCAAGAGTGATCCRAAAGATGCACTTGTCATAGCTGACGTGGTCAGCCGAGGMTTTTACTATGAATACTCRCGACARGCTATCMTTTTTCAAAGGTTGAAAAMAATGATGAGTGACCGGGAATTTTGGRTGACGAATAGTGTRCGGCTRCAGAACCGAATCATCCGCTGGATAGACATTCGCTTCCCTGAATATTTCTCGGTGTTTAAAGACTGGACCTGCAAACGRTCCTTGGCTACGCTTAAAGAATTCCCTTCTCCGCAGGATCTAGCATCTCTGTCCGTATCWGARGTGATTACAGGATGGAGAGAACATATGAAGCGAGCYGGTGGCTCCACTGGCATGSAGAAAGCAGCGCAGCTCATCGCTCAAGCTAAGAGCAGTATAGGYGAAACGYCTGCCCTAAATGAAGCGAAACAGGATTTACAACGGYTATTACAAGAGTTCGAACGGATTATTGAGATACTAGAAAGAATTGAAAAAGATATTCAAGAGYTGCTCAGTGACATTCCTATGTCCGATCGCCTTCGATCAATCGGTCTAGGYACGATCTGCACGGCAGCCATWCTATCAGGTGCTGGCGACCTTATACAGTATGCTCATGGACGTCAATTATTACGTAAGGCAGGCTTAAACCTAGCCGAAAGTTATTCAGGGAAGCGTAAGGGACAGATTGTGATTTCTAAAAGGGGCGATTCTACGCTGCGAAAATATCTATATCTGGCTATGCTCCAACTCGCCCGAAATCATCCAGTGTTCCGGCAGCTGCATGAGCATAATGTTCAAGTGAAGCATATGAAGAAGCAACAGTCGGTATTTAAACTGCTTGGAAAGCTAGCACGAATCATCATCGGTATTGTACAACGTGGAGAAACTTTTTCTCCTGAAAAAGCTGCCTCTATATACT
>NZ_JBFUHJ010000694.1:0-1935 GCF_056402455.1 Paenibacillus sp. P4_A7
ATCAGAAATAAACCTATTTGAGAGCATGATGAACTGCAAATTTCCAGAAGATTTCAGAAAGTTATACATGAATTCTAATGGAGAAGGAGAGCAGATTTTTGGCGTTATGGCTGGGCTTGGTTGGATGAACATTGAATCGATAGTAAGCAACTGGAAGTCCCTTTTGGAATCAGCTTACGATATTATATCCAGCAAACCAGATGTAATAAAAGATGGGAACTACAGAGAAGGCTGGATTCCTTTTGCTGAAGATGGTGGAGGCTCATATTTGGCAATTGATTTAGACCCCGGAGAAAAGGGGATTCATGGGCAAATTATAACGATAGATCACAATTCTGATTTTTCATATGTTATTGCGGAAAGTTTGGGACATTTCTTTGAATTTATAGATTCGAGCCTCAGAAATAGTAGTATTGGTATTAGTGAAGAAGATGATGTAATCATATTATCCCGTGAAAGTGGAAGTTTGTTGGATGATATTTTGGCTTTGACTAAAATGGATATCGAAGAGAACAGCCTTATCCCTGTAAGCGGATTTTGGGAAGAGTATTTTAAAGACGATGTTGAGAGTGGTTTTGTATCTTCAAAAACATTGAAAAAAAAGAGAATGGTATTTATTAGAGCTGATCAAGCTAAAAAATACGGAGCAATATCTTTGGATATTTTAACCCATATGGTTAATCTTAAAGAACTTATTATACATGCGGATGAAATTACTAATTTCGATGTACTTAAACGGTTGCCTTCTTTAGCAGAACTTGTGATAGGATCAGAAGCTTTTAAAGAGTCTGATTTGGAGTACTTAGTTTCTTTGGATGGGTTAAGGCAGCTAACATTAATAGGACTTCCATTAAAAGATATACATAAACTGAAAGATATAAAGAAATTAAAGAGTTTGAGATTATGTAGAATGAACTCAATTGATAGCGGATTAATAGGAACTATAAAAAATTTGAAGGAACTAAGTTTAGAAAAAATGGAGGTTGGCGACCTGCTTTATATTTCAAACCTTAGTAAGTTAATAAAACTAGAGCTCAAACAAGTGACAATACCACATTTATCATTCTTAAAAGGTTTAAAGAATATAACGTTTTTTGAGACGGATAGCTGTGCAATAGATGAATCACGTATAGAGGTTATAGGAGAATTGAAGAAATTAAAGCAATTCACTTATCCGGTTGGAGATTTAACAATATTCAAAAATTGTATGAGTATAAAGCAGATTGGAGTAGATGCATCCAGACTTAAAGGGTTGGAGGAAATTTCAGACTGTAATATAGTCGACTTAACTATATTTCATGCAGCATCTGAGGAAAATGCAAAATCCGTAGTTGCTGAGTTTAAAAAATACTTTAAACTTCAGTCATATGGATGGCAGGTAACATGGAAAGATTAATGAAACTTGCCTACGCTGAGCTTTATCATAATCTTATTTTTCGCCCTAAAGATGATAAGGTGAACCGTATCACAAGTGACTGCAAAAAATTAAACAGTTGGAAAGAGCTTACCGCAGGGCTCAAAGAGAGAGTTAAGTAGGACCCGTCCCGGACAGGAGATAACTTTAATTTGCGGAGCAATGCAGAATATGAAAATGGGAGGAAGACCGTTGAATCAGGCTGTGGATGCTTTTCTGAATGAGGTTTGGAAGGAAGTCACTACGATTTACGCAAAAGAAAGCAAGAGGATCAATGAGTTTAAGGATCAAAGCAGGTTGCAGGCAGGAGTCATGGAATACCTTCGAGTGGCGTGGAGAAAAGGTAAGAATACTTGGGCAGAGGGGAAAATTCATATCGATGTCTACGAGCCATTCTCCTGGAGCGACAGCTCGTATAAATTTGAAGCGGGTACTTACATCACGGAGTTGACCGATGAACTTCTGACTGAGGAGTTTTTTCCTGCCTTGTGCGGGCTTGTAGATGGCCTGTTCCGCTCGGA
>NZ_JBFUHJ010000695.1:0-1929 GCF_056402455.1 Paenibacillus sp. P4_A7
ATTTGATCGCCTGCTTGCATATGGTAGGTGTAATCCTCCATGAATGAAGTCCCTTTGTTCTCAGCCATAATCTTCATCATCCGGACAAGCGCAGCTGTCTTCCAGTCACCTTCCCCGCCGAAACCGTATCCCGCAGCCATAAGGCGCTGAGCGGCCAGCCCAGGCAACTGCTTCAAGCCGTGCAAATCCTGAAAGCTTGTAACAAACGCACTGTAGCCGCCTTCTTGTAGAAACGCTTTCAAACCAATCTCAATACGGGCCTGCTCACCAATAGCCTCCCGCTCCGAACCTTCGAGTCGTCCACCTTCCGTGAAGTCATACAGTTCCTGGTACTCATCCATTAATTCCTTCACTTGAGCATTCGAGACATCGTTCACACGTTCGGCCAAATCGCCAGCAGGGTAGCCGTTAACAGACCAGCCGAACCGAATTTGCCCTTCGACCTTATCACCCTCGGTTACAGCAACATAACGCATGTTATCGCCGAACCGAGCGATCTTCATCGTCTGACTTTCCGTATACGCAGCTGCTGTTCTCATCCAAGAGCTAATTCTTTCACGTACCTTCACTTCTTGCCAATGTCCTGCAATGATTTTGCGAGCAATACCGAGACGTGCACCAATAAATCCGAATTCACGATCGCCATGTGCTGCTTGATTAAGGTTCATGAAGTCCATGTCGATACTGTCCCAAGGAATATCTACATTAAATTGCGTATGGAAGTGAAGCAGAGGTTTGCGTAACTGCGTTAGCCCTGAGATCCACATCTTCGCTGGTGAGAATGTATGCATCCATGTCACGATTCCTGCACAGTTCTCATCTGAATTGGCCTCCAAACATACTCGGCGTATAGCTTCGGGGGTAGTTACAACAGCCTTGAATTTAATTGAATATGGGAGAACAGGATCCTTGTCTAGAGCATCGACCATTGCCTTTGAATTTTCTTCTACTTTCGATAGAACATCATCACCATATAATCCCTGACTACCCGTTACGAACCAGAATACATAAGGCTTTGTTTGCAGCATATAAATTCCTCCTATAAATTATTAAATCTTAAGTCAAGTCGATATTCAATCATTTCTCCAGGCTTTAATATCCGAAGTGAGCCGTTTTCTTTTTCTGCGGACCTGCCTTTCGTCMAGCAATTGGAGGGTTCAAGCCCAAGTACATGCTCTCCTGCTCCCGGCATACGCCATTGCACCAGCTTTGGCAGCACCGCAGCGTCCCATTCCAGTTCAACTGAGAGCCCCTTGGAATATGAACAATCATTGTTCACTGGGAAAGAAGGACTGTGAATACGCGCACACATAAGCCCATTTCCCTTAATCGGCTCATGGTAATAGACTTGCTCCTTGTGCAAGGGGTCGGGTGCTTGCCAATCTCCCATTCTGCTCATATCCATGTCCGGATCACGAGGAAAGCTATTTCCCTCAGGAATCATAACAGTCGTATCTTCAGACATGAGTGGAAATCCAAAGTTGAAATGATAGAGCATCATGTGGGGCACCGGATGGAAGCCTGCATTCTCAACGGTATCCTGAATGGTTATTCGGTTGTCTCCCAAACGACTCATAATCATTCTGGTCAGACGTAAACGTCCTCCGAATATGGAAGTCTCCTCCATGACACCGCGCAGCTTCATCACGTACTCATCGCCTTCCCATTCCGACCAGCAAGAGATCTGACGGCCCGGTGTATGGTGGATGCGTCCATGAAGGCCATATGCCCCTTCACTATCTTCACCCGGTGACCCTACCTGAGATAATCCACAGGTCATCAGTAAACCTCCAGATGCACTTCTTAACCATTCTGCCTCGCGTTGATCGTAATAGGATGGATGCGGCTCTCCATTACCAGCTGACCAGCTGACCGGAACGCCATGCATCTCGGCAAGCGAGATATCCATTCCCTTGTCCGGCGTAACAC
>NZ_JBFUHJ010000696.1:0-1927 GCF_056402455.1 Paenibacillus sp. P4_A7
ACCGTTACTATTAGGGATCAGGGAGAGAGTATTCCCCTGTCCCTTACCATACCTCGTCTAGAAGATGGCTCATATAAATGAATATCTCAATATGGATTGTCTATGATCGGCGGAAATCTTGAGGAAGTAATGGTCGATCAAACTAGAGTTGTAGGACATCCGGAGGTGCTGGATGGCGCACGGAAAACGACGGAAGTATATATGGAATGGTGGAATTATTTAGAAAAGTGGCTTGAGATTCCAATTGTGCCTGAAGTCATTTATATATTGAATCGTGAACATAGAAATATGACACAAGTTGCTTCTAATGAGCAATTTATCGCATGGAGTGTCGATGACATCAGGCATGTGGATCCTTTTATTATGGCCTATGTGTTTAGTGGCGATCTCATAGAGGGAAATCCATCATTGAATGATAATGTATACTTGTTGAAAATGGCGATCGTATGGTCTTTAATCAATCATTTCCAGATCGAGACTGGAGCTAATGGATTTGATGATTGGTATAATCAAAATATTCAAGGGTTTCAATATGAATTGCCTACGGAAGATGCTAATCTATTGGACATCATGAATGGTTACGATAAGCAAGGGGAAGAGGAGTTTCAACAAGTAGTGAAATACCTCTTCACACAATACAATGCACTCGAAGACAAAGCTATGTTAGATCTAGCGGCTGAGTTAGAAAGCTATGTAGGAGTAAAAGGCCAATGAGTGGACTATCGATCAGACTAAAGCTTTGGTTGAAACTTTGGTTTACATCGTTACATGCCATTGTTGTCATGCTGCTCATCCCTGTAGCCGTCTATTTCATTTATATGTTTGAGTCTTATAGAATTGCTTCTTTTACAAGTATAGTGTATGAGAAGGCAGCAACTCTTTTGTATGTGTTTATTATACAGTGGTGCTTTTCCATTGATTTCGATTCTAAGTTTTATGAACAGTTGATAACTTATCCGATCTCAAGATGGAAAATAATTGTTGAGAGGCTGCTATTATCCTCACTTATTTTTCTGGGGTTGTTAGGTATCATGACGATCGTGTTAACGCCGTTTGGCGGCAGTATGGTTTGGAAAGGTCTTCTATTTTCTATACCCGTTTATATAGGACTTGGTGGATTAGCAGTCCTTGCTACGATTATAGGGAGTCATTCTCTTGGCGGGCTGTTTGCTGGTTTGTTTTTCTGGATACTAGCTTTAAATGTGGGTCAATTATCGCTATTTTTAAAGGATAATCAGTTGATGTTATATAATCGATTTTTATATTTTAGTCTCGGGGGAGTTTTATCATGGTTAGCTATTATGATTTTTAACCGAAAGTCAGTCTGAAGATAGGGAGGTACAGGAGTGCAAGATGAGGAATATATGAGCCAGCTGTCATTGGGTAATGATTCAGCTCTAGATACACTTGTTTTCCGGTATCATAAACCCCTATATGGGTATGTATACCGCTTATTGCAGGATGAGAGATTAGCAGAGGACGTTGTTCAGGAGACCTTTCTTAAAATTTATCAGCAAGGAAAAAAGGGCTTCATCCCTGAGCAGTTCAAACCGTGGATGTACAAAATAGCTACAAATAGCTGCAAAGATCATTGGAAGAAGGCTTATACAAAGCGAGAGTATTTTACAGATAGAGACGTAGAAGAAAATGGGCAGATCCATCATATCATCGACCGCCAGTTGGAACGGAAATGGATGGTGGATTCCCTAAACCAATTGTCACTTGAATATCGCTCGGTGCTATATTTGCGATTTTTTCAGGATTTGAAATATGCAGAAATTGCTTTGGCATTAGATATTACACTCAATACGGTAAAAACTAGAATTTCACGTGGTTTAAAACATCTGGAAGGGATAATAAAAGAGGATGAGAGAAAAGGGGTGGGTGTAAATGAGTGAAGATCAAGAGCTGTCACGCTTAGAAAAGG
>NZ_JBFUHJ010000697.1:0-1925 GCF_056402455.1 Paenibacillus sp. P4_A7
GATCATAATAGAATGGGCCTTCTTTGTCCCTATCTCTCACATAGTAAATATAGTTTGCATCAGGTGCGGTCATGGMTCTCAGATCGGATATCGTGGTCACCTCACACAAATCAGAGCTCATCGAATTCATCGCCATCGGATAATTGCTGCTTCCAATTCCCGTTTTCTCATTTTCGTTGGCGCTAGCGATTCTAGGCGCACTGTTCATTAATCCCCCCGCAGCTAAAGCAACGCCTGCCATTCCCATGGATACTAGAAGCTTTCTTCTGCTTAGCATACCTTCCTTACCTTCCACCGATGTCTGGCTGATATCATGCTCTGTGTTCTTTTGCCATTCCTTTTGCTTCGACATAACTCATTCCTCCAATTTTTTTAATATTCAAAACCTTGCGTTTTATCCCATGCATAGAATACTCATCTCCTATTAATGCCTGTATACTGTTAACGGGCAACTTGTAACTTTTCCATTCGAAGAATATCCGCGAGAAACCTCGCATTCTGTTGGAATGGAATCCTTAGTTTTTGCCCGTTATCAGTATAATTAATTTCTATTTATTGCCTTTGATCTTTTCATACGTGTCATAATAAAATTTAAAGACTTCATCAGCACCTATTTTTTTCATTTCACTAATTAATTTCTCTTTCCCTTTGACAAAATCCGCATCGGTTTTGGAGTATATCACCGCCGCTGCAGCTGTTGCCATATAGGTGTTTAAGCTCGCTTCCTTTGTGGCAATGTCGGAACCAACAGGCGGATTGATCGAAGCAATAAGTGCATTGCTGAAGGAATTGTTGGGTATCTTATCAAGTCCTTCTGATGGATAAGTGTACCCCATATCTTGCAGAAAGTCCTTCTGGAAAGATTTAAAGCCCTCTTGCATTAAGGCAGGGTCACTGTAGAAGTTGGTTCTCGTTCCATTAGGCTCGAATTCGGAACCATAGATGGATAAATGTCCCCAAGAACCAGCTCCTACCGTTTTTCCATATTCTTCAGGGTCCTTTTTTTGGAGTGCAATTACTTCCGGCTTCAACACAGGTTTGCCACCCACCATATCCCAGCCAATTCCTTCCGGTCCGTTCTTGATCAATTCAAGTCCTTGGGGTGTTGCCAAATAATTCATTAGATCCATGACTCGCTCTGGATGCGCGCTCTTCGCGGAGACCAGCCAAAAGAATTGGTTTCCGATCTCATTCTTGGGCAGCAAGTAGGTGTTTCCGGAAGTCATCCAGACAGGAATCGGAACAAAGCCCTTTTCCGGAGTTCCATCCTTAATGAATTTCGTCTCTGCTCCATCTGCACCCAACCAACCTGCTTGCAACGACATGTACCGTCCGGAGGTTACTTTGTCTATGAGATTATCGAACTTCATTGTAGCCGATTCCGGATCCAGCACACCTTCCCTATAAGCTTTATTATAGAACTTCATAATATCCCACATTTTTCCTTCTGGATCTGTAAAGAGAGGAACAAGCTCATTTTTATTGAGGTCAAGAACATGTGTAGCTTTACTATCTATCAATCCTTGGGCGTTCATTGTAGCTTTGGTGACGATGTATATACCCCAAGGATCACCTAAATTAACACCCATCCCATAATTTTTCTTACCTTCTTTATTCGTGGGCTCGAGTTGCTGCATTTGCTTCAATACTTCCAAATATTCATCCAGTGTATCAACCTTGGGCTTGCCCAATTTTTTATAAAGATCCCATCGAATATTCCATGCATTACTATGGTGAATCGCGTTAAATTCCGTACCGTCAATGAGGGCTTTCACAAAATAATGCTTGTTATCCGCATTAGGATAAATGACTGTATATTTATCGAGTGCAGCCTGGAAATTGGTTGTAATGTTAGAACCGTTCGTTTTAAGCAAATCGTCAAGCGGCAGCACTTGTTTCGTTTGAATGAGTTTATTGACCATACT
>NZ_JBFUHJ010000698.1:0-1915 GCF_056402455.1 Paenibacillus sp. P4_A7
GTTAAATGTGATGGGTTCCACGGTATTCGGCTGTTGCCATACCGTGGAACCTTTCAAGTGATTTCTTTGGAATTAGCTTAAATGTATAGCAGACGGAATAATGAATTTAACACATTATACCTGTTGTTCGCATTTTTTATTTGTACAATTATAAAGCGCTTTCATGATCAATGCTAGAATTCGCTCTTTGCTTGCGAGTAACTAGGCTTGAAGAACACCACAAAGAAAGAGGGAGAATGAATATGAAAAGAAATGGAAAAAACTTATTAACTATGGGCTTGGTGCTATTGATGATGACAATTGCTACCATTGTTTCTCCACCGAATTCTATTTCTGCGGCTGAGCAAGATCCAGGAAATCAACTTAATGTATATCCTATTCCGGCGCAAGGGACTGCACCAAGCTATTCAGCTTTTACAGCAGAGGTAAAAACTCCAGGGGGAACTTATCAGGAATTATTTACACATTTGGCAAGAATGTTTAATGGTGATTCGGGTGATCCAGGTAATAGCAATATGCCTACAGGTTTTGTAATGTTTGACTCTGCAGGTACAGTGGAAATGAAGGTTACGTATCATGGCGATGGTCCATTAACATCAGCAAAGGTTTGGCCTCAGGCATACGGAATAGAGCCGACAATTGTTGGAAATGTGATCACGTTTTCAGTGACCGGAGATAAAAACATCGTACTTGAGGTAAATGATAATATCTATAGTGCGCTGCATATATTTGCAAATCCTATCGACACGAACATTCCGTCAAAGGGTGATGCGAACGTCATGTACTTTGGCCCTGGAGTTCATGAGTATTCGGACAATCCGGCAAGTCCAAATTATGGAATAATAAAGAGGCAGAAAATACGCGCTCACACAAACGGCAGCTACATGGCTGAGATGGATTATATAGATGTACCGAGTGGAACAACAGTCTATTTAGCGCCAGGTGCAATAGTCAAGGCGCAGATTAGAACCAATCCGTATTTGAATGAGCCTAATTGGGATAAGAGTCCTATTAAAAAGGATATTACCATTAGAGGACGAGGCATACTTGAGATGTCTAAGTGGAGCGGTGATTTTACGGATGCTGCTAGAGCTAAGAACCCCGAAATGCCGGGTATTGTCGCATTCTATTCGGAAAATGTCAAAATTGAGGGATTAGTTGTCGTCAATCCTGAAAGGCAGTCCGTCAATGTAATCGGCAGTTCAAATGTAGAAATAGACAATATTAAAGGCTTCACCAGTATGCATGAAGGTGACGGTATTGTGCTTGTAATGGACAATAAGAATGTGACAGTGAAGAATAGTTTTGTTAGAACTTCTGACGATGCTCTTGTGACTGGCGCTAATAGTAGTAACATCTTATGGGAGAATAACGTGGTTGCTAGCATGAGAGTGCATAGTCTTATGGTTAACGCTGGTAATCTTACAGGCTATACAGCTAAAAATATCTACATTATTAACTCTAATGCATATCCTGGCATAAGAGGTACTATTGGAGTTTATTCCGCTAACGGCTTAACAGATAATGTGCTCTTCGAGAATATTGAAATAGAACGTACCAGATACGGGAGTATGTTGGAAGTATATCCCTATCAGATCTGGAATCATGCAACTGGAAGTATAAGTAATATTACGTTCAAGAATATTAATTATGCCTCCAATCCATATGATTTCGGGTCGCAGGTAGGCGGGGTAAGTGCGACTGAATTTGTGAAAAATGTACATTTTGAAAATGTAAAAGTTGACGGGAAGCTTGTTACAGATAGCGCAAGTGGAAACTTGTCTATAGGTAGTTATGTTGAAAACGTTACATTTAATGGAGTACCATACACGGGAGACCTTACGCTGCCGACGAGTATTGTCCCTGCGTACTCCGACAGTAAGTATTATCAAATCTATAATCGCAAGCAGACAGG
>NZ_JBFUHJ010000699.1:0-1908 GCF_056402455.1 Paenibacillus sp. P4_A7
TTGAACAGCTTGAGCGCGCTCTCATGGTATTTGTTACAAATAAGTTTATTAGGAAGTTCATAACAAACACCAGGGATTTAGTTAAAGAGAAGCAGCTATTGCAATCAATGGCCTTCGACCATGAATCCGTACATTATTTAACCCTATTAATTATTGATGATCTAGAATCTAATATGAAATTTCAACGCTTACAATGCATCCAAATTTTCCTGAGAATATTGAAAAAACGTACATCTTCCGAGCCCTTTAGCAAGTTACAAATGAATAGCTTATTTTCTTTATATAAGCATGTCATTGGTTTCGGCAATGATGATTTGAAACAAGCCTTCACTGCAGCAATAAGTGGTCAGGAGCTTCAGCTTGATGATATTGAATGGTTAATCGAGCAATCGGAGCATGACGAGATTTTAGTTAATCTGCTGCTAAATTACCCTGTTAAAAATAATCTGATTACTAGCTGGGCACAAAACATGTTAGCTGAAAATAAACTTCAGAATCGAATGGCTGAAGTTATTGCTCTATTGATTGAAGTTGATCTGCCGGAATTAATCGACCCGATATCGACAGATAACGAAACCATTATGTGGGCAATTTATCACAGTCATTGCTCGAGAAACAAAAAGCGAAAGCTTATTTTAAAGTATATGAATTATGAAAACTATATGCCCGCACTTGAAGTGGCCAGTAAGCTTGGCATTGGAAAAATCTCAAATGAGCTGTTGAAGTATTATCAGTTAAAGCAGGAAAACAATCAGGCTGCGGTTCGTACGCTTACCCTCAATGATGTAGAAGTTTAAGAAAAACTTTATTTTTAACCCCATTTCTTTTTAAATAGTTTTCCTTATCCTAGAGTGAATGCATGGTTAGGAGGAATCTATGGATGAAGAAGTGGTTTTTTTTGCTGAAACATAAGAAAATGTTAACTGATATCAAAATCCAATTGCTTTTTACACTATATGTGTACGCGTTATTCAAAATTATTCTATTTAAGTTCGGCCCAATTAATATGAGATTTCTCTGGCAGCAGCTTAAGCTGAGTTTAGGGAACCCTGATTCTATCAGCAGGCAATTTCATAAAGGCAATCTGATTCCCTTTAAAGAAATATCCAGAACGATTCATGGTATATCGAGTCATGGCCTAATTAACTTGGTTGGGAATTTCGTGATATTCATACCGTTCGGTATTTTGCTTGGTTTAATGTTAAGAAACGGAAAAATCTCTTTTATTGGCGCGTTCACACTTTCGTTAGGTTTAAGTTTAATCTTGGAAAGCGCACAGGTCATATTCTCTATTGGAAGTTTTGATGTCGATGATCTCATACTCAACTCTAGTGGCGGCTTAATCGGTTTCATTATATTCAAATTAATCGCTCAGTTAGTAGCTACATCAAGAGTTATCCAAGCAAGAGGTAGGCCTATCTGATACAATTAAAGCCATACTAATGCGATACGGGGTGGAACGAATGAAGCCAATCACAATTCTGATAGCAGATGATGAGGCAGAGATTGCCGATCTAATTGAGCTGCATTTAAAAAAAGAGGGTTACTTCTGCATTAAAGTAGCTGATGGGCAAGAAGCTCTTTCAACTGTTCAGACACATTCCATTGATTTAGCAATTTTAGATATTATGATGCCTAAACTGAATGGCTATGAAGCAACAAGGCAGATTAGAGCTCAGCATCATCTGCCTATTATTTTTTTAAGTGCCAAATCGACTGACCTCGATAAGATTACAGGACTGGTAAGTGGAGCGGATGATTATGTGACCAAACCATTCAACCCGATGGAATTGGTTGCTCGTGTGAATGCTCAGTTGAGGCGTTCCACGGAGTTTAATCAACCCACGCAAACGAACAACCCTGCTTTGGAGGCGGGCGGACTTGTCATCAATCCCGAGGAACGCACAC
>NZ_JBFUHJ010000700.1:0-1901 GCF_056402455.1 Paenibacillus sp. P4_A7
GGTGGAACGGCTTGCTTTACGAGACAGAGAACAAGATAGAAATTAATCATTTTATCCAATCATTAAGTGCAACCACATATCGTAAGACAAAGCCGAATCCATGGACTGGTGGCGGAACTTTTCGACTGTACGATATAGAAAACAAAGAGATAATAGGTTTGTCGTTTGGACCGAATCTTAATATCCAAATCAATGGAGCTTATTATCAAATGACTAATGATATTAATGAACGACTAAAGACCTTTTTTGACGAATTTATAATTGATAAAAATGTCGTCAAGGGAAAATGAGATTGAACTAACGGGCAGGATACTTTGATGCTGCCTCGAATATACAGTGGAAGTGAATTAGTACGATATTAGCGAGGGAACAAGACGATGGGAGTTAATTCAAAGGGCAAACGGAAGTTGGAGTATAGCGGCAGGACTTATTATTGGAATGTCCAACAAGATGCTGAAGATTATGGACGAATCAATCTTAGTATCGTTTCAGAAGATAAGAAATTTATTGTTGCATATCATGTAGCACAAACTAACCATGATAAGGTACCGCATATTGTGGTAAAGGGTATCGAGTTTGGAGGATTAGAAAATCATTCTCGTCAAGGTTGGGTAAGAGTACAAACTCCAATTTGGGATGATCGCATTGTTACACCAGGTCTTGTGAGGACAATTATCGAATGGTGCTTGTTTCGGAAAGATCAACTGACTTTTGTTGATTGGGAAGGCAATCTAATTTAACCTTTAGCATCTTAACTGATTAAGCTAACGGGACACGATAGTTGAGGAGTCTGCTACGCGGCAGCTCCTTTTTCATGTTGAAGTAACGGGCAGTTTGCGTTAATTATCAACTGCTTTTAGAAGGATATCCATTGTTTCTTACGAATATGAAATACATGAGTGAGGTGAAATTAATGTATGTCTATATAAGCATTCATTCTGATGATTACACGAATAAAGTTAAGTCGGAGATTTTGGAACAATACTTAATTAGTAATTTAGGTTTTGAAAAAGTCAGTCACTTAAAATTTTGCAAAGAACTCCATGGAGAGAGAATCAGGCTAACAGGCATTCCAGCTGGACTAAATGGTAACTATGCGTTTGATACACTAGAAGGTATTGAAGAAGTAAACTTAATTGAAATAGATTTACCTAGCTACATTAATAACATTTTAGAAATCGCAATATCTAACGTTGCTATTGCGATTTCTAATGAGTTCTCATGGATTATAGATGAGGACCATAGATTAAGCTGACGGGGGAACGATAGTTCAACAAAACAGCTCCTCGCGATCCGTTTCTGACACTCGTTTCCTTCCCGAACTATGCACGATGACGAAAAGGAGGATTTTCGCATGACCCATGATAATGTGATTAAATTTCCGATTCAAAAAACGGCGGGACAGATCGTTGAGGAAAACCGCATCAAGCGCTTGGCAGAAGAAGAGCCCCTGAAACGTAAAATCGAGGAATTGAAACGCAAACTTGGCGAATCAGAAATAGAGACGTTCGATTTTAAGGAGTGATTGAATTTATCGTTTTTGAAATCAAATGCAAAGCGCGGTAGGGGCTCGCGGCATTAAATAACGGGAGATGATAGTTGAACAAACAAGGGGGAGTTTGCTACCGCAGCTACTCCCTTTCTTTGTTAAGCAAACGAGCAGGATAGCTTGGAAGTATGTTAAATCAAATAGATATTGAAGACATTTCTTAAATAATCATTGGAGGTAACCAATGTTAGAAAAAATTGATTTTAAGTCTGGTCAAGTAATCCTTAATGATTTTGATTTTGATGATACGATTCCTCTTGAAAAACAAATCTGGTCGTTTAAACACGATATATTTCAGGTCAGATATGATAAAGGTTTAATTTTGGATTTAGGATGGTTACCAGAATTCAAT
>NZ_JBFUHJ010000701.1:0-1886 GCF_056402455.1 Paenibacillus sp. P4_A7
AAGAAAGGTCGTCTGGATGAATAAGGCTGCGGAAAGGCTGTGCAGCCTCTGCTAGTACAACAAGCTCAGAGAAAGGAATAACATTACCTTGTTCATCCCATTCACGTTTGCATTCCTGCAATATCCAAAGCCCCATAATATTTTTGAGCAGCTGATATGTACCGCCAACTCCACCTTCATTGGAGAAATCCAGCTCCATTGCCTCAGGCGTGACGAGAGGTTGACCAAGCTCAGTGCCAAGCAGTGACCAAGTTCCGCAAACCAAATAGGCGAATTCTTCTACGCCAATTGCAGGTACAGCGGCAATAGCTGATTCGGTATCATGTGTTCCGACTGCTACGGCCTCGATTGGCGGAACTTCAAGCTCCGAACATACATCAGGTGTTAAGCGGCCAAAACGCGTTCCGGGATGAATCGGATCAAGGAATAGCTTGGTTGGAATACCGAGCTTCTCCATAAGCGATTCGTTCCACTTCTGCTCTTTCGGCTCAAACAGCTGTGTAGTCGTAGCCATCGTAAACTCGCACACCTTCTCACCAGTAAGGAAATAGGCTAATAAATCAGGTGTAAGTAGCAGCGTGCTAGCGGCTGCAAGCTTAGGTGAGTTCGCCTTCTTCATTGCGTAAAGCTGATTAATCGTATTAAACGGCATAAACTGCAGTCCGCCTTGCTCGTAAAGGCTGTCCTTGCCAATTAGTTCACTAAGTTCTTCAATAATACCTTCCGTTTGCGGGTCGCGGTAATGATAAGGGTTTCCTAGCAGTTCACCATTAGCATCAATCAGCCCAAAGTCGACACCCCAAGTGTCGATACCAAACGTTTGCGGTGAATAGCCTTCTTGAAAGGCTTTGCGGATCGCGAATTTCAACTCCTGTAGCAAGTGCAAAATATCCCAGTGCAAATGACCGCCGACAGCAATCGGCTGATTTGGAAAGCGATGAATTTCCGTCACCTTTAGCCTAGGCAGTTCACTATCATTGCCTTGCAGCAGCTCACCGATTAACRCTCTGCCGCTGCTGGCGCCTAGATCAAATGCGAGTACGGTTGCAAGCTTCGTCATCTTGAGCTCCTTTCTCAGAACAGACACGCTTGATCAGCGACTGCCTATTACTTCATTTTTTGCAATAATTCTATGCGATAAGCTTCGCTTTCAAGCGATGCGATTTCTTCGAATTCTTCCTTTGTAAGCACCTTCGGCTCACGAATCGCCTTAGCAATCAAAAAGATTTTTGTGCTTTCTTCCACAACCTCAGTCCGGTAATAAGCTTCGCGTAAATTACGGCCAGAAGTCACAAGACCATGATTGCCAAGCAGAACAGAGCTTGCTTCATTACACTTTGCTACATAAGCATCCGCAAGCTTATCCGTTGTTGGAAGCACGTACGGAACGTAAACCGTCTTACCTACTAACGCAGCTTGGTCAGGGAACATAATCGGAAGCTCCTGCTCAACCAGTGTAAATGCAATGCAATATGGTGGATGCGTATGAACAATTGCTCCGATATCTGGATTAGCCCGATAGGCATACAAATGCATAAGCACCTCAGACGATGGTCGCAGACCGATATCCGTAATCTCACCTGTTTCAATATCAACCTCTACCCATTGATGCGGCTCGACCTCATCAAGTGCGAAGCCGCTTGGGGAAAGATACATTTTGCCTTCAAATTTAGCGCTAATGTTGCCACCAGGTCCAACAACCAATTTATTAACTACCGTCTTACGCGCATATTTACAAAGCTCATTGCGAATGTCCGTGCTGCTCATGAAAATACCTCCATTTATGTTCGTATGCGGCAGCCAATCCTCCTAACACTGTCACTAGACAAGTGGAGGCGGATTAGCTGCCGCTGAATTACTTTTTAAATATAGAGATGAATATGTTC
>NZ_JBFUHJ010000702.1:0-1861 GCF_056402455.1 Paenibacillus sp. P4_A7
CTTGCTGATCTTGGCTATGTTGAGGGCTTGTGGCCAGAGGACGAATTTGTATCGGTTAAAGTTCCGGTATTCTCCTTTGCGAAGCTTCGCAGAGTTGATCCTACACTAACACCTGAAATGAAATCGACAGGCGAAGTAATGGGTCGTGACGTACAGTATGCGAAAGCACTTTACAAAGGACTCATCGGTGCAGGAATGAAAATTCCAACATCCGGTGCTATCATCGCTACAGTAGCTGATAAAGATAAAGAAGAAGCAACTGAATTACTTCGCGGTTTCTTCAATCTAGGCTACAGAATTATTGCGACAGGCGGTACTGCAAAGGCTCTAGAGGATGCGGGATTGATCGTAACTACGGTTAATAAGCTGAGTGAAGGTTCGCCTAACATTCTTGATCTAGTCCGTGAGGGAGAAGCACAATTTGTTGTTAATACATTGACAAAAGGCAAGGCTCCTGAACGTGATGGCTTCCGAATTCGTCGTGAAGCAGTTGAAAATGGTGTGGTTTGTATGACATCGCTTGATACTGTGCGCGCTTTGCTCGTTATGCTTGAAACACTAAACTTCTCCTCGCGCTCTATGCCAATACCGCAGAAGAAGTAAGCTAAATAAGCTCATCGCAGCTTAAAAGTACGGCCAGCGTCAGATGCTTCGCACTGCATATGCTCAGGAATCTTTCCTAGCTGGCAATGAGAAGCAGACGCATGGCCGTTTATTAAATTATAGGAATGTATAAGTTTAACGCTCATACTGAGAAAAGGAGAGATTAGAAATGAAGCTGACAAACGATCAAGTTGCCGGAAAAATAATGGTCGCACTTGACTATCCCGATGCAGTATCAGCGGAACGTCTGATCGATGAATTACAAGGTATTCCGTGCTATATGAAGGTTGGAATGCAGCTATTCTACGCAGCGGGACCTTCCTTCGTGGAAAGGTTGAAGGAGCGCGGCTATTTCGTTTTTCTCGATTTGAAAATGCATGATATTCCTAATACGGTTAAAGGCGGCGCAAATAGTATTACGAAGCTTGGCGTCGATATGTTTAATGTTCATGCTGCTGGCGGAAGCGCCATGATGGAGGCTGCTTTAGAAGGTGTCGACATGGCTCTAACAGGCGGGACTCAGCACAAACCTTCAGTAATTGCGGTTACCCACCTAACAAGTACCAATCAATCCATGCTGAATGAACAAATTGGAATTGAAGGAACTGTCGAAGCTGCAGTACTTCGCTATGCGCAATTAACAAAAGCTGCTGGGTTAGATGGTGTTGTTGCATCACCTTCTGAAGTAACAGCGATCAAAGCGCTCTGTGGCGCTGCCTTCCAGACGATAACACCAGGCATCAGGCCGATTGGTGCCGAGGTAAATGATCAATCGCGTATTATGACGCCTAGTGAGGCGCTGCGACAAGGAACTGACTATTTGGTAATTGGACGTCCAATTACTGCAGCAATAGAGCCGCGTGCGGCAATAGAATCCATAATCGAGGAGATGACTACTTATGAGTAAATTAACAGTTGCACAATTGCCAAAAGAAATCGCTAAGAGCTTACTTGAGATCGAAGCGGTAGCACTTCGCCCTAATGAGCCTTTTACATGGACATCAGGTATTAAGTCACCCATTTATTGCGATAATCGGTTGACGATGACTTACCCGGTAATTCGTGACATTGTGGCAGAAGGATTTGCAACGATTATTCGGGAACAGTATCCGGATGCTGAAGTTATTGCCGGTACATCAACTGCAGGTATTCCTCACGCGGCTTGGGTTGCACAAAAACTTAATTTACCGATGGCGTATATACGCGATAAAGCCAAGGGTCATGGCAAGCAAAACCAGATTGAAGGGCGTGTTCTTCC
>NZ_JBFUHJ010000703.1:0-1851 GCF_056402455.1 Paenibacillus sp. P4_A7
TTTCACCGCATTGCTTCATAAAGGAGTGTCTGGCGATCCTACAGTGATTCCAGCAATAGAAGCTTTGAAGATGGGTACGACTTATGGCGCTCGCGCTATTTGGAAGCAAAACGAAATAGGCAGCTTGCGCGTCGGCATGAAAGCTGATTTTATTGCAATAGATCTGGATCAGCCACATTTCTATCCGCTAACGGATATTGTATCTCATCTTGTTTATTCCGGCTCAGGCCGTGATGTGAAGCATGTATGGATTGATGGACGCCAAGTTTTACGCAATGGTGAATGTACTTGGATGGATGAGGAGAAAATTCGATTTGAAGCGCAGGCTAGCTTTGATCGTTTACTTCAAGCCTAATGCGAGCGTCAGCACGGAAAAGTCCACGATTCATGTCAACGCAGCGATGGGTATTCGTTATAGTAGCCAGTTTGCTTCTATTACTAACGGGATTCGGTATATACTTTCGCGATATTCAGATATCAAAATGGTCAGAATCGAGTGAAATAAAAGAGCAAGCGATTGAGGCTGCTGAGCTCGCGAGCGTTGAGAAAGTCTACAAGCATGTATGGAAAACAGAAAGCTGGATTGTAGAGGGCATTAATCAGGCAGAAGAAGATGTTTTTGTATGGATTATTAAAGATGAGCAACCCAAAATCATTAAAGCTACAGATGCTATAACTTCAAGAGCATTAGCAGGGGTATTCGCTGCTGAACACTCCGGAGCAGAGGTAAAGCGGATTCAGCCTGGACTGCTTGATGACGAACCGGTCTGGGAAGTTTACTATAAAGCTAATGATGCTGGTAAGGCTTATTATTACTATGCCTTTTATACTTTTGGAAGCGGAAATTTCATTGATGAATATAAATTGCCAGCAAAAACGGAGCCGTGAGGCTCCGTTTCCTGTTTTTACAATGCCCGCATAGTTGTATGATGTGATATACTAACGTATAGAAAAACTGATATACGGAATATACACTAAATACAAATAAAAGCTGCGGAGGCGATTTATTTTGATGATAAAGAAACCACGCGTCATTCCTATTATTATTACAGCAGCCATTGCCGCATCCTTATTATTTGGTGGCTGGTCCATTTATAATCAAGTTGCAGTTGCTGCTCCTTTGGAGCAAGCTGTGAAAGAAATAGATAATGTCGTAAAGGCGTCGAAGCCTGTCATGACTCGTGAACAGGTTAGGATAGAGCTTGAATTAGCGCCGAATGCAAATATAAGAACGATATATGAAACGATTTCCAAAAATGGCAAGGATGTATTTGGAGACCGAGAGCTTGTGCTACAATTTCAGACAAAGCCTAATGAACAATTAGATGAAATTTGGTATGCTTCATTATTTGAGATTGCAGAAGCAATGGAAACAAAGTCATATTCGGATATCCCAAATGCAATGAGTGAAGCCATCAAACCATATAAAGGCGTTACGGTTACGACCGAGATGGATGACAAAAATGTATACATCACTTTGAAAAATGAACAATCTGTCAAGTATGTCGTGCTTCCGCGTACGCCTGCTCAATTGGAGGTGTGGACAAATGCGTAAATACTGGACTGAAATCATAATTGGTTTTGTACCTATTTTATTAGTGTTTTTAATTTTTATTGAAGTAAATGTGTTGCCAGTGCTGCTTATTGGTATTTTAGTATTTGTTGTTGCCTTTGCTACACGTGGTAGAGGGAAGCTAACTGCGCTGCCAAGCCAAAAGCGACGCTCCGAAACACAATCTGCTCCATTGTCCTTCGATCAGATCGGAGGTCAGGAGCGGGCCAAACAGGAGCTTGTAGAAGCACTTGATTTTCTCGTGCGCCGAGAAGAAATCGCAAAGCTGGGTATACGTC
>NZ_JBFUHJ010000704.1:0-1843 GCF_056402455.1 Paenibacillus sp. P4_A7
CAATGATGCATAAGCGCGTTAACGACCGTTCCTGAGGAGTGTCCTGGCGCGGGATGAACGACCATACCACGAGGCTTATTAATCACTATCAGATCTGAATCTTCATAAATGATTTCAAGCGGAATAGCTTCGGGCAAAATAGCTGCTTCCTGAGGCTCTGGGATTTGCAAAGCAACTTGATCATTCTCCAAAACTTTATAATTTGCTTTTGCAACTTTCCCATTAACCTCAACGGCTCCAGCTTTAATCCATTCTTGAACTTGCGTACGTGATACAGCCGCATCATCGATGCTGTCTGTCACAAACTTATCTAATCGTTCTCCAGATTCCTCTGGTAAGACGATCCATTCTAACGACTCTTCATTATAAGGGTTGCTGCTCATGGTTGTTTTGATCCTTGTCCTCTCCGTTTTGCAATTGTTTTTTCTCTTCCCTCGCCATCAGCAAGGTGTCAATTAATATTAACGCTACGCCGCACACTATAGCTGAATCCGCAACGTTAAAGATCGGGAACTGATAGCTGCCAAAATTAAACTGTAGAAAGTCAACAACTTCACCATACAGAGCACGATCGATGAAATTGCCTATGGCACCGCCAAGTACGAGTCCAAGCCCCACTAATAGCCATGGCTTCGCTGACTTACGCACAGCTTGAATGTACCAAATGATTCCAATTACAATTACACAAGTAATAATAATGAAAAACCAACGCCGCCCCTGCAATATACCGAAGGCTGCACCGCTATTTCGATGCGAAGTAATGAGAAAGAAATTACCAATGACGCTAATTTGATCTCCCAAATTTAACTGCGTTTCAATTATTTTCTTTGTAATAAAATCAAGCACCAAAACAAGTACTGCAATTAAATAATAATAAAACCGCATTTCTTCACTCTCCCAAGGTTTTTCATAGAAAAACCAGCATCGTAAGCATTGACCTAGGTTTTGTGTAGCAAAACCATCATCGTAAGCATATTCTTTTAGTCCCAAATTATTGTAGCACACTGGGATAAGTAAGAGCCAGCAACACCGCTATTCTTCCAGCGAAGTCCATACTGAAAAAAAGCTCAGCTGCAAAAGCTAATGAAGCAGTTATGTTCACTGGAAAGGACGGTGCTTCATATGTCAACCCCAACACAAGTTCAGATTCATTTGCTTCAAAGTAGACTGCAAACCGAGCGCGATGAAATTGAACAACGTCTCGCGGATAATGATCATTACGGACTGGGCCATTCATTGCGTGATGATACAGGAGAATTGTCTCCAATCGACAACCACCCAGGAGATCTGGCTACTGAGCTCTACGAGCGAGGGAAGGACATTGCCCTTCTCGAGCAAGAAGATTTGCATCTCGTTCGAATTGAAGCAGCTCTTGAAGCAATAAACAAAGGAACCTATGGTGTTTGTTTAACATGCAAGGAACCAATTCCTTACGAACGATTAGACGCTGTTCCCGATACTATTTATTGCATTGAGCATGCACCGCGGCAACAGCTTGCGTTCAATCGTCCCATAGAAGAGCTCATACTCACTCCCGCGTTTGGCAGGACAAGTATGGATGAGCATGATTCCTATAATGGCTTTGATGGTGAAGACGCTTGGCAAATTGTTGAACAGTGGGGCAACGCGAGTTCACCTGCCATGTCCGAAAACCGAAATGTCACTGACTACGAACATGTCGGCCTCGAAGCAGACGAGAACGATGGCTTTGTAGAACCACTTGAAAGCTTTATTGCTACAGACATAACTGGAAGGCATGTGTCAGTCATTCGCAACCATGCCTATGAACGTTACATGGAGTCTGGCGAAGGCGATCATGGTCTTGAAATCGATGATTCAGAGC
>NZ_JBFUHJ010000705.1:0-1823 GCF_056402455.1 Paenibacillus sp. P4_A7
ATATGAATATAAACAAACTCGCCTTCAACTGGTTGAAAAACTTTTAACTGAGCCTGACGTTGCTGCTAAACATGTTACTGCAGGTGGAGTAGAAATTTGCCCACATACTGGCACACCCTATTCTCTGCTTTACATCATTCACGAATTTAACGATCACGACAATCATCATAGAAATCAAATTTTAACGGTAATATAGCTCTTTCCGCTAACGGGCAGGATAGTTCAATCGCTTCACGAATATTTTCAATATGGAATTATAGTGAGGTGGCTATTTTGAGATTGAAGAAACCATTATGGATTACATTTATTTTGGTATTTCTAATAGGTGCTTATATCGTGGCATCAACAACTTTCATTAATGAAAAAGCCTATTTGAAAAGGGCTTGGGATGAATCTAATCATAATAAACACATTATTAATTGGCAGGAAGGCGAAATATCTATTAACTCTCTACAAGAAAAAAATATCAAGCAATTGTTTATTCCTAAACGAAACACGTTTGCAAATATTAATCGTAGTTTATTATGGATTAACGGTAATAAAGCTGTTCGTGTACTGTTTCATACCGATAATGAAGGTTTAATAGGTCCCATAACAGTTTATTTTAATCCTTTTACGAAACAAGTAATTGGTTATGATGTAAATGAATGAGGAGAAGCGATTAAGCTAACGAGGAACTTTAGTTGAATGATACACATTGATGAGCAGGCGCTGCGGTAACCTGTTCATTTGATAAAGCTAACAGGCGGATATACTCAATAAAAAAACGTATTATAGAGTGGGGGCTAATAAGTGTATCTAAGATTCCATGGTAATTATTCCAGTCCTAAAACAAAACAACCTTATGGTATATGTTGTAATTTATCACTTATATCATGATGAGAAGCTTTCTGAAAGTGACAGCAAACTTTATCTGGACACCAAAGAATGGCTTGAACAAAATCTACCCAACCCGCCTTATCATGATGATAACAATTCAGTTAATGCTGTGACTTGGTTTAAAAATGTTGATAAGGTAAAAGACATGTTAATACGCTTGGAACCTTTTCTTAAAATTGCAGAAAAATATAAGATTGAAATTTTTCTATTGAAGTAACGGGCAAATTAGTATATTGGTGAGGGGGCAACCTTATGTATGAAAGATTACTTTTAGCAAGTGGAATGCCGCTTTTAATTATTTTTGGTTATCCTGCTCTTATGAAGACTGATAGTCCTGAATATTACAGGTACGTCAGTTTTATGGGGTTCACTCTAATTTGTATATATTTTTTTATTCGATATAGACGTAATAAAAGAAAAGATTGAGTTAACGAGGAACGTTAGTTCAATAAAGCACACATTCCTGGAGGTTACGATGAAAACTAATAAAGCAATGTCTGAGTTGCTATTGAGGACTAGTCCTTCAGGGACATGTAACTATCCAGAGAAATCATTTATCATTGTAGTGAGTTGTGATGTTGATGGTTCGGAAGCTGTAATTCGTTTTTATCTATCAAGAACGGATGAGCCTTCGTGGCTTAATGAAAACAACCTCGAAAACTATAAACATGAAGCAATACTCTTTCTAAAGGTGTCCCAATAGTATCAAGCTAACGGGCAGGATAGTTTAAGTGCGTCAAGTTAAGTCATGTCATTTAGCAGGTGGAAATCCTGCTTGGGAAGACTCTAGCCAGGTCACCAATAGCGAGTCTTGGAGCTTTAAGGGTAACCTTACGGTTTAAGCGTAGACAGTCAGATAGTAGGCCGTGTGATTGAGCCTCGAAAGAACTGCAAAAATGGGAAGGTCGACGGATTTTAAACTCTCGGAAGACTACAGGATAAGC
>NZ_JBFUHJ010000706.1:0-1818 GCF_056402455.1 Paenibacillus sp. P4_A7
CAATTGCAMCGCAGCCCTGCTCGAGCATGGCTACCTGATTATCCAAATATACAAACCCTGGCGGATGCCAGGCATTTACATATTCAATCGTTTTTTCTTCTGTGTCCAATACTAGGTAAATAGCCGTAAAATAATAATTAATTAACTCATCCTTCATATGAAGCTGATTCATATAACGATTAAGCTCATGCATAACCTGCTCAAGATCAGAAATACGCGTAATGGTATCACGCAATACGGAGGATATGTACATACAAACGAGCGAAGACGATATTCCATGCCCCATCATATCCAGCAAAATAACCCCGTAACGATGTTTATCAATGCGATACCACGCATAAAAGTCGCCCGCAAGCTCAGAGGAAGGCTGATATACAGCACTGATTTCAATGTTCTCATCATTTATTGGATTACTTAGCACACTAAGCTGAACTTGCTTAGCCAGCTCTAGCTTATATTTCATTCGTTTGTCCCGTTCTTTATGCCAATCAATTTCTTGCTTCAGTCTTAGTGCAGAACGTATACGCGCAAGAAGCTCCATCTTATTTATCGGCTTCATTACGTAATCACTAGCTCCAGCATCCAATGCCTCAGCCATTTTGTTCGAGTCGCCGACTGCCGTTACAAAGATAATGGGTACATCCTTAAACCGCTCATCGCATTGGATCCGTTTGCATGCCTCTAAACCGTCGATATCCGGCATCATCATATCCATTAGAATTAAATCCACATCCGCATCTTTAACGACAAGTGAATCGATTCCCAATAGACCGTACAGCTCCATAGCGGAGGAGGCTATTTTCAAATTTTTATAACCGGCTTTATTTAAAATCGTTTTAATAATAAGTTGATTGGTAGCATTATCATCAACAATAATAATACTCATAATAATTGCTCCTTTGAGTCAAATCTTTTCTCAGTATATCATACCGTTTTAGATTCAGATATTTTAACAAAGACCTACCCCCAAGGGACAGGTCTTTGTCTATTATACTTCTAAAGTCCACGTTTATTTTAGACCACGTAATGAGGATAGTAGTAAACCGTTGAATCGTAATCTTCGCCGGTGTACTCCTTGCCTCCCCAAGCAATGACCAGAATCTTATCTCTGTCCATTTCTCGCTCCAGACGTTCTGCATCCATCTCTGAAATACCGAGCGATCTCATCTTGGCGCGCAGCTCATCTCCGTTAGAGCGGAAGATGTTAGCAATAGCCGTACCTATACCTTCCTCGGCTACACCGATTTTTTCCGCATCGGTATTTTCTACAATCCGACTCGTTCTATCCTTATCATGAGTCAATACATAGATGTTATCCTGTGGATAACCTTCTCGTTGAAAGCTGATCACTTGATCTTGAACCTCTGAAATTTTATTCACCGTGTGTACTTTCGTATTGAATTGGTTTGTATGGTTTGTCATTGTAATTCCTCCTCGTTTTTTGTGTTCTATTAAGTATTAATTATTACTAACTAGGCTCGTCTTCGTCCAAGAATAAGTGATGCGATGAATAGAACAATAAATATGACGAATAGGATTTTAGCCATCCCTGCTAGTGCGGAAGCAATTCCTAGAAAGCCAAAGACTCCTGCGACCATTGCGAATATGAAAAATAATAATGCCCATCCTAACATTGCAATCACCTTTCTTTCGTAAGTTGTTTTTGCTTTCTTGCATTGTAATTAACCAGCCTGCTTGGTATTGAAACAATTATTTTCAGGAAATCACTCTCAAAACCTAATTAAATAATCCTATTATATTGAAGGAATACATATTTAAATTTTCAAATGTTTCAAAAATCGTAGACTGGTTTAAGAG
>NZ_JBFUHJ010000707.1:0-1810 GCF_056402455.1 Paenibacillus sp. P4_A7
GCGCCATTAATGACAAACTCAGGATAATTCGTTACGATCGGTCCTGTAAGCGTTGAGCTACCAATGAGTGTTGTTTTATCCGGGCCGTTATAAATACTCACCGTAGCGGTTTTACCTGCAGGCCATACCCCGCTTTTCTTAAATGAGAGCTTCCAGATGGCCATTTCGTCTTGTGCTGGTGTTTTAAAGGTTTGCCCGATTGACTTATTATTGCTGATAAACAATGCGTCACCGTCATCATTGTTTTGGGATACCCATTCCGAACGATACCAACGGATTCCCGTATCTGTAACTAAGTATTTCAAATTGTTTGCTGCCGCCTTCTCCAAAGCCCAATCGGTTGTGGCAGGTGTTGTATTTAAGTTGCTTGCTACAATAAAATTGGCGTTCATCGCACGTATGTCTGCAAAATTAGCATCGGTTACATCTGGTGGAGGCGGTTCAACGAAAATACCGATCGGAAACTCCCCCGACACCGTTGGCGTCGGATTCGGATTGGCATACGCAGAGGAATTAAATAATAACCCAATCATCATCATAGACACGAGCAATCCAAGCATTGTTTTTCTTAACATTACTTTTCACCTCATCCTACATATTTGTATTTAACTCTTACCTGCCGGCACTGCCTATCAGACTCTTCCCCCTCAAATCCCTCCCTTTTTTTAAATCGACACCTTTACTAGTAAGYGGTTACAAAAAGATTATAAATCGTCTATTTATTCGTTACTATTTGCTAATTTTGCTTTTATTGACATCTGTTGCGTTCTTAAAAGCTAAAGAGCGATTTACAGAAAAATTCAATTCCATCATCCGATGGGTCCAGCTCGTGCCCACCGTCAAAGGCTTTCGCAGAATACCGATCACTTATGTTCAATTGCGCATAAAGRGCCGCCACTTTATCAATTTCTGGCTGGGCATACTCATAAAGGAACGTCTCATCCCGTGTGCCTACTTCTAAATGTAGAAATCGAGGTGCGATAAGCGCACAGATCTCTGCATCCAAAAACCTATTGCCTGCGTTAAACCAAGTAAAGTCCGGCCAATCCACTACATACCGATTATTGATGAAGCAAGAGGAATAAGCCGCTTTAATTCTAGTATCAAGTGCAGCTGTAAACATCGTATAGAACCCACCATACGACAAACCGATCATCCCAACCTTGGAATGATCGATGTCCGGCCTTAAAATGAAATAATCGATGGCCCTCTGTATTTTATAAATTTCAACTGCAGCTATGGAGCTTCCTACATGTTTTAATTGCTTATCGTACTGGTGTCGATGATATTCAGGACCGTAAGCATCTGGATTCCAAAGCAATAATTGAGGAGCAAATACGGCTACACCACGCTTCAATACTCTTCGTGTCATATCGTTATAATTGTTTTCGCCATAAAAGCCAGAGCATAACTCCGGTGTTCCCCATCCCCCATGCTGCGAAATAACAAGAGGATGCGGCCCTTCCTTATTAGGAATGAACAAGACACCATATGTCGTTAGTCCAAATCCAGCTTCTACTTCCACCCTGTAGATACTACCAAGCTTATCCTCAGAGACGTAAATAACCTTCGCTGCCGGTACCGATGTGGAATCAGACCGTGATCCCCTATCACTATCCATTGCCAGCGGCCATCCTAGCATACCTCTTACCTTCTCCCGCATTGAAGAAGCATCCCTCTCAAATACAGGAATACTTGTCGTATCAAGCCGGAAGAAAGACTTTCTCTTCTCCTCCGAAGCTTGATGCCTATTTATAATCAAAGCATCAAATTCTCTTTTTTGTTTCTCGCGGTAGCTATTGCCGACAGC
>NZ_JBFUHJ010000708.1:0-1790 GCF_056402455.1 Paenibacillus sp. P4_A7
CCCAATATGGGGCAATCGCCGGGAGCAGTAAAAATGTGTCGTCGAATCCGTGATATGGACAGTATTGCAGCAATGTTTTCGTCCAGCAACAGTATCGAATATATGGAAGTTTATGCTTCTGACAACAAGACCGAAGAAATCGAAAACCTAGCTGTAAAGCTGTGTGGAAGCAATTTAGAACGCCGCTTATTTAATTCATAAATTCAATCTTATGATGATAGCCCTCACCTGAAAGACAAGGTGGGGGCTATTTGAAGCTTACATTATTACCATTGGTGTATAATAGTGAAGAAATTATATAATTTACATTGATCATGTGGAGGATAAAATGTATAAAATAAATGGTTTAGGAAGTTTTGAAACACTGCCACCCGAAGTGATTTCAGTTTTAAACAGTGATTTTGATGACCTTCAATATAGGATAGAAAAGCGCAGGTTTAATGTTAATAAAAGAATTGCAATTAGCAGTTTTAACTTTACATTGTTACAAATCGCACTTAGGATCAAAAACATGCAAATGGTTAACTGGTTAATAAAAAAGGGTGCAATATTAAATGATCAATATGACCCGGCAATTTTTACTGCTGTACAGTTCACTGATATGGAATTCACACAAAAAATTATTGACAACGGTGGACTTTGCAATCTAAGTAAAAAACAGCCTGGTGAAATTTTCAGCTATATGCACTACGGTGAAAACTACAGTATGATTGATTTACTCGAAGAAAATGGTGTTACTGTATCAAAGTATGGTGGGAGTTTTTTTCGTCAACTGTTTTTGGGCAAAGATATTAATATGGAACTATTAACAAAAATATATTCTATGGGTGTTGATATAAATTATAACTGTCCAGATGCCATTTTTTTAGTGCCAATAACGCCACTTATGGTTGCCATCCGCCACAAACATGCACAAGCAGCTATGTGGCTTCTTGATCACAATGCAAATGTAATGATGATTGGTGATGATGGTGATCGTGCCTATACTATAGCTGTGGAAAACGAATTAACAGAAGTTGCTGCGAGAATTAAGTCTTTGGAACCTCAGGAATGGCACGATGAACAAAACAAAATAAGTGAGCTTCGTCGTCTAGAATGTCCTCGCGAATTGTTAGATTTTCTAAGAAATAGTGCATTACTAATGACTTTCTCAGAGGATTGTCCAATCGCATATATCAGATTTTTTTCACTAACTGATACAGTGGTGACCAAGTGGAAAAGGAAAAATATCGTATTACTTTCGGTTGAGGTTGCAAGTTATGGTAGTGTCAGATTTGTTTGGATGCCCAAAGAAAAAAAAGTGTGTGCCATTGATATGGAACATGATGAACTTTTTCCTTTAGCTCCTTGGAATGATTTCTTCAAGAATGCGGAAATTTTAATTGAAACTAAAATTTTTGAAAGATAATTAGAAAACGAAGTAAATTTATATACTCAGGGAGAATTAAGATGCACAATGCTATGGGAAAATTCCTTAAAGATTATTCAAAATCACATTATATTGAAGTATCTTCAACTACCTATATTACATGCGACAAATGTACAACAGAATTGTTTTTTGCATTTGTAAATGATGATGAATCTGTTTGGCTTCAGTACATTAACTGCCATGAAAGAATAAAGATAGATGTGTATGATGGTTATACAAAATTATCAGACAATAATACACATTGCAGAAATTGTAATAATGAAAAATTAAATATAATGTATGGGTTTTCAAAAGGTGAGTATGCTCAAAATTGGGTTTATGTGTAAGCGTCAAATAGCCCYCACCTTGTCTTTCAGGTGAG
>NZ_JBFUHJ010000709.1:0-1787 GCF_056402455.1 Paenibacillus sp. P4_A7
CCAAAAAGCGGCACTAATGTTAGAACACTTGGGATCATCAATAATGTAATAATCAAAAAGTAAATCTGCTCCTTGAGGAAAAAACGCATTCGGGCTAGTGGATAAGCAGCTAAACATGAAACGATAATCACGCCAACGACAGTTACACCGCTAATGATAAAACTATTTAAGATAAATCTCTGAATCTGATGCCAAGCCTCGGTGTAGTTTTCTAAATGCAGTGGAAGAGTGAGAGTCCAGCGGTGGTTCATAAACTGATTTGCGTCCTTAAAGGAGATCAACACCAGCATGATAAACGGAATGAACGTCAGAATTCCAAGGGCAGCCAAAATGATATGTTTAAAGCCGGAGCTATAAGTCAACTTATTCATGATTTCTTCCCTTTCTTAATTCTGATCGAACTCCGTGGACGATTTCAGAAATTTATTATTGATCACCGTGAGGGTGAAAATCATGATAAATAACACGACACCTATCGCACAGGCGAATCCAAGCTGACTGTTGATCACCGCTTCACGATACATGATATAACCTGGAACAGTGGTCGTATTGGCCGGTCCCCCGTTGGTCAGCACAAGCTGTAAACTAAAAGTTTGTAGCACCGAAATAACGGATAAAATCATAATCAGCTTGATTTGCGACATAATTAGTGGCAGCTCTATTCGAAAAAACAATGTTATTCCATTTGCTCCATCTACGATTGCCGCCTCTCGTAAGGAAACCGGTATACTCTGGAAACCAGCCAAATAGATCAATACAGAAACACCCGATATCCACGGAAACCCAACTAACAAGAGTGATGGGAGTGCCAGTTTCATGCTTGCCAGCCATAATGGCAGTTGGTCTTCGGGGACGCCTAGGGCAGCGAGAAAGGCATTTAACAAACCAACATCCGGATTTAATATAAACTGCCATAGCAAAATCGTAACCATACCCGGTACTACCAGTGGAAATACAAACAATAATCGGTATATATTCTGTAGCTTTGTATGTTTGACTTTATAGATAAGCAAAGCAACTATAAGAGGCACTGAGAGAGAAGTGATCACATTAAATAAAGAGAACCAAAATAAATTAAGAAATGCTCGACGAAATTCTTCCGAAGTAAAAATGATTTCAAAATTTTTGAAACCGATAAACTTCGCTGGCAAAAAACCATCCCAATTCGTTAAAGAATAGTAAAATGCGGAAAGCGCTGGATAATAACTGAAGGTCATGATCAGTAGAATCGTGGGAAGTAGAAATAAATAAGCTTTAATATTAACCTTATACTGCTTCCTTTTCTTGTAATTCACTTGCTGATTTCTGCTAACCTGAAGTGATTTTACATCCGAATACGGCATGTCTCATCTTCCATTCTGCATAATTAATAAAGGGACTTCCGTATAGAAGCCCCCATCATTTATACTGGCCTATTTCAACCAGTCGGGATTAGCTTCTGCCATGCGGTCAGCCGCTTCCTTATAATAACTCATGACTTCATCTGTAAACTTATCGATGGTCCAATCTCCGTTAAGATAAAGCTGTATCGCTGCTTTCATTTTATCCTTGAACGGTGCATCAAGAAGCGCATGATAGCCCTGCATAATTGTAAGTGGGATATCGTTTATAAAAGGTTCCTGACCCGGTGGTGTTATCGCCCCAAGAATGTTCGGAATAGTTAAGCCTTCTGCCGAAATTCGTGTCATATTATTAGGACTGCCAAGAAACATTAGAAAATCCATAATAGCTGCCACTTTTTCCGGATCTTCTTGATCCAAATAACCAGGTACCAACCACTGTGCAGG
>NZ_JBFUHJ010000710.1:0-1785 GCF_056402455.1 Paenibacillus sp. P4_A7
GTTTCTCTCTGTTGGCTTCGAGCAGTACTATACGTTCGACAACCCTCTCGTGCATCCCAAGATGGACGTATTGGACACTTATGTTTACAACCTTGGTTTACTCCAGTTGAATTATCCCTTCTCTACCGCTGTTGGTATTTTTAAATCGGTCATCAGCATTATCCTGGTATTCTCAGCAAATTATATCTATAAAGTGACAACAGGACGCGGCATTATTTGACCTGAAGGAAGAGGCTTTGCATTATGAAACGAAGATCAATTGTATTATTATATCATCATCTATTCGTCCATTCGGATGACCATCACCATCGTTGCTACACTGTATGATAATTTATCCCTTCCTCCGGCGATCCAGGGGGAGCGCCTGGAGCTTATATGCCTCATGCAGGGGATGTCCATTTATATCCTCATGTTCCTCAAGAGCAGGTTACCCTTGATTTTATTCGTTCACTGGGTTCTAGTGGGAAAAACATCTTCATATCCGAATATGGCATAGGCAGTTTGGTAAATGCGATCCGCGTAACACGACGCTTTGAACAGGAAGGGGCATCGGCAGATCTTGAGGATGCAGCGCTTTATCGATCTTATATGGAGCTTTAAATGGCGGATTGGCAGAAATATGGAATGGAACATGTGTATCCGTTTCCTGAGGATATGCTGATTGAAAGTCAAAAACTGAATTCCAGATGGTAGCTCGAAGGTCTAAACGCGATTCGAGCGAATCCGCATATAAGCGGTTATAACTTGACTGGGACAGTCGATCAAGTCATGGCTGGGGAAGGGTTATGGACAACATGGCGCGAGCTGAAACCGGGTATGATGGATGCGCTCCATGACGGTCTAGCCTCACTTCGTTGGTGCATGTTTGTAAGGCCCATGCATGTCTACAGCGGGCGTTCTTTCCAGATTGAAGTGGTACTTGCAAATGAAGGCGGGCTAAAGCCAGAAATATATCCTTCGTGCTTCAAAATTTTCGGTCCGGAAGGAGTTGTTTGGAACCGCACGGTAGATGTGGTCATTCCCGCAGCAAATCAGGATGACAAACAGTTATTCGCAGTGTCAGTTTTTAGCGCTGAAGTAGTGGTTGAAGGACCAGCGGGTAAATATTGTTTTGCGGCTTCCATGGAAAAGGGAGGTGCCCCAGCGGGTGGGAGGTTGGACTTTTATCTTTCGCAGCCCGTGAAAAAACAGATGGAATACGCCGAAGTGAGTTTGTTAGGTATCAGGCAAGAGGTGAAAGAATGGCTGACCGCTCAGGGCATCCTCTGGCAAGAATATAGCTCGAAATATGAAATAAAACCGAAAGTGATTCTGATCGGAGACCCTAATATCGTATCGTTTACTGATTTGGATTGGGCTGAGCTCTATATGTGCATTGAAGAAGGTGCCGCAGCAGTCTTCCTGCAGCCAGCAGCCTTCCAAAAGGATGAAGATAAGGCGGKATGGCTGCCTTTCACCCAAAAAGGCAAATGTGAGCCGTTTACAAATTGGTTATACCATCGCGAGGATGTTGCGAAAAAACATCCTATCTTTGAAGGCCTTCAATCGGGGGGGATTCTGGATTGGAGTTATTATGCGCAAATCATACCCCTATGTCCTATTCGAAGGTCAGCAAACACCAGATGAAGTGATAGCCGCAGGTTTTGCTGTCGGGTATACAAGTCGAGAACCAGAGGGATATAAGTCGGGTGTTGTATTAGCAGGGTACCGACACGGAGCGGGCAAATTCATGATCAACACGCTTCGAATATTGGAAAACCTGGATCAGAATCCAGCCGCAGATCG
>NZ_JBFUHJ010000711.1:0-1776 GCF_056402455.1 Paenibacillus sp. P4_A7
CGACTCCACAACGAGTAACGCAATGACATTTTTGTTGTACAAATTCCATTCAAATTCCAAACATAGGTTTGTTCGAAATGCTTTTTTCTTGTTTCGTAGATATCTTTAGAAGAAGAAAAGCCCTCTTTATCTATCCCATACGCATGCAGCTTCCTATATACATCCGTTTTATGAGCAAAATCGGGATTGATTAGTTCAGGAAACTTATAATCAACTTCTGCTGTCCTGACCCTAGTCATAAAAGGATAAGCCTTTTGTGTAATAGCTTTTAAAAACCTTGATTTTCCAATACCCAAGTTATTACTGTACAAATGCATCTCCCTGTTAAGACGAAGCCATTTCATTTTTTTTAATAACATAGCGTAGTGGGATAATGCTGATCCCCAAGAGATCGTCGTGTTACCTCTCGCTCCGCTTAAAAGAACTCCCACCCCATGCTGGTATGCCTCTTCATTAATCCCTTGAATCCAAAACGAATTCTCAAACACCTTATAAGGCATCTCTAGCATTTCAATCCAACTATCAATTTCCGTCAATGAGCTTTTTCCTTTACAATCCAAATAATGATCCGTTATATTCCCAACATGCTTTACAGTAGATTGGATATATGGCCGCTCATCTGCAAGCAGCCTCTTGGAAGTCCAGTCTATGTAATCATCTACTGGTACATAACTGTAGGTACGTAATTTCTTGTTTTCTTTATGCATTTCTCTTGCAGCCAGACTCACAATAGAACCTGAATCCAGCCCTCCGCTTAAGAAAGCGCCGACATGCTTGTGAGTACGAAGACGCGCATTAACCGATTTTTGGAAAACCTCCAGAAATGCCTCCTCGTACTCTTTGTTTGATTTAAKCTTTAAACGCTCCCCCTGAATTAAGGTGAAGTATCTGGATAATTTAACCTGGCCGTCATATATAGTAATGGAATGCGAAGGTGGAACCTGTTTTATATCTTTAAACACGGTAGATGTATCATCCACTGAATCTACTACACCTGGGTTTGCTAGATACTCGGCGATCCATTGCTCGTTAAGAGTTTTATCAACATCAGGTAAGGTTAACAAAGGCTGTATAACCGTAGATAAGGCAACGAGGTGTTGACTTCTATAGAAATAAAGCGTACGGCTGCCTGAAAAATCCCTTGCGCCAAAGAATATCCGTTTTCGCTCATCCCAAATCATAAACGCAAAATCACCGACTAAATATTTCGGAGAAACCTCGCCCCATTTATCATAGGCTAGCAAGATGAGCTCACTATCAGGCATTGTTTGTCTGAGACCATGCTCCACTTGCAGCATTTCAAACAATTCTTTACGGTTATCGATAATCGCGTCAGCAGTAATGGCAAGTCGTCTTTCAGAATCATAGTATGGATTCCGTTCACCAACTGATTCTGGTGTAATCCATTGTGCATGGCAACCAAGAAACACTCGTTCATCATGCCATGTCTGAACATCATCGGCGGGGAATTTTTGCAAAGATCCCATTAGTCTCGAGCCAAGCTCAAGATTAATATGGTCTCCATTCAAATGATAAACTCCTGCAATTGCGCTCATGACTTCCTCCTGTTAGCTAAATTCCAATCATCGATGTATGATGTTCTTTTTAAAGAACATAATAGTATGAGTTAGCCATTCAATGTACAATTTCTTGTTACTACATATTTTCAGTTTGTTCGTTAAATATTCATTCATCACTGTAATCGGTTCGTTATTGAGAACATATTCAGAATACCACCTTGCCCAATTGTTGTCAATTCATTTTGTTCAAATAATC
>NZ_JBFUHJ010000712.1:0-1766 GCF_056402455.1 Paenibacillus sp. P4_A7
AGTTTGATGCTCTACATTTGCAAGCAGTGAACAAACAAGAGTAATCCCTAGAAACAGCGAGATCGGAACGAACATAAAAATATTTTCCAGCAATACTCCCCATAAATTGTCCGCGTATTTAGTCGTCATATAATCATAGCGAACACCGAAATTGAGAGCCTGCATGGCGAGCAGTCCGACAGGGCCCAGAATGACAAGAAACCATATTCCTTTTCCGCGTATTTTCACGAAATCGGCGGCTAGTGCTTTTCCCATCATAGCCGTTTTCCCTCCTCGACAATCCGGAGGAAGAGGTCCTCAAGCGATTTTCTCTTTTCTTCGACACGATAAATAGAATGATTGCGCTCAACGAGACTTTTCACAATACGAGCGACAGCAGCATCATTTGTATGCTCCAATAGAATGGTCGAATCGGTAATAGCTGCGTCTACACCTTGTTCGCGCAGAGCATCTACTGCTTGCAGCGGTTCAGACACATGAAGCGAGATCGTTCCTTGTGCTTGTTGATGCAGATTAGAAATCGTATCCTGAAACACCATCTCGCCTTGACGAATAATGCCGACTGTCCCGGCCATCTGCTCTACTTCACTCAGCAAATGACTAGAGATGAGAATGGTTATGCCATGCTGCTTCGGCATGCTTTTAATTAACTCGCGAATTTCTAAAATCCCGGAAGGGTCGAGTCCATTCGTTGGTTCATCCAGTATGAGCAGCTCGGGACTTCCAAGCAGAGCGCTTGCGATGCCAAGGCGCTGCTTCATACCGAGAGAATAGCCTTTAACTGGACGCCGAGCTTCCTTTGTCAGACCGACTATTTCAAGCACCTCAGCCATTTTTTGCTTAGGAGCATCAATAATTTTGCGGATAGCCTCCAAATTATCTACGGCTGTCAGATGGCCGTAATAGGAAGGATATTCAACGAGTGAGCCTACCTTTCGTAATATCGAAAGCTTTTCCTTTTTGAGCGATTTTCCAAAAAGGTTAACGGTCCCTTTCGATGGCTTGATTAGCCCAAGCAGCATGCGGATCGTCGTTGTTTTACCAGCGCCGTTCGGTCCAAGAAAGCCGTAAATATCTCCTTTTGCTATTTTTAAATTCAGATTGGAAACGGCATAACGTCCTTTGTATAATTTGCTAAGCCCCTTCGTTTCGATAATCCAATCATTCACGTTAATCACCTCGATAACAACAATAACGCTCGAAGGTTAAAACGAAAGGGTGGCAAGTTTAAATTTTGTTTAAAAAATCAGTTTCGGCAGATTTGGGGTAAATCAAGACGCGAGTGCCTTGTTCTGAGGTTTCCGTTCGCCATTCGAGTCCCATCTCACGGATTAGATGCTCTACAATAGCTAGTCCGATGCCTGCTCCATTCTCAGACGATGAAGAATCAAGTCCTTCACCGTGATCAGAGATTACAAGGGCAGTACTTTCATCACGCTGCTCCAAGGTTATACCTATATATTTTCCGTTACGAGCATGCCGCACGACATTTTGGAACAGATTGTCAAGTATACGGCGAAAGCCTTGCTTATCGACGGTCCACGTCAATGGCTGATCCCGTAAATCTACATCTACTTCCATTCCTTCTTTCTCCCACAAAGGAAACCAAGCTGCAGCGCTTTCCCTTACAAGGCGCATTACGTCCTGTTGCTCAAGCTTCAGCGGATACCGTCCACTCGTCATCAATGTATAGGAGAGCAGATTTTCAATTAAGCTATCCAAATTGACGATTTTATTTTCCATTTGTACAATAGATTGCTGTCCGA
>NZ_JBFUHJ010000713.1:0-1758 GCF_056402455.1 Paenibacillus sp. P4_A7
GAAGAAGGCCACTATGATCAAGAGATAATTGAAATGGGTGGAAGAATTTATAAAATGCCTCAAATAAGACCTGGAAATTATAGAAAGTATTTCAAACTTCTTGATATGTTTTTTGTTGAACATCCAGAATATCGTGTGGTTCATTCTCATATTAACGAAAACAGCAGTTTTATTTTAAGAGCGGCGAAGAAGGCGGGTGTTCCAAGTCGCATAATACATAGTCATTTAAGTGATCTTGGATTTGATGTGAAGTTGCCATTTCGAATGTATGCAAGGTTATCGATGAGAAATAACCCTAATAGTTTTTTCGCCTGTTCGAAACAGGCAGGACAGTGGTTGTTTGGAAAGAGAATAATCAAATCTGAGAATTTGATCGTGTTAAATAACGCAGTTGATGTAAGTGAATTTTCATTTAATCAAGCAATTAGAAAAGATATAAGAAAAGAATGGAGTGCTGATGGCCGATTGGTCATTGGACATGTTGGGAGATTTAACGAGCAAAAAAATCATGATTTTCTAATTGATATTTTTAAGGAATTGCATGATAAAAACAGTAATGCTCTACTTGTCCTTGTTGGAGAGGGACATTTAAGACCAGTGATTGAAAGAAAAGTGAGAAAGTTAGGTTTATTGGATAGTGTAAGATTTCTAGGTGTTCGTACTGATATTTCTAAGTTATTACAAGGAATGGATCTATTTTTATTTCCTTCCTTATTCGAAGGTCTACCAGTAGTCATGATTGAAGCTCAAGCTGCTGGCTTGAGGTGTTTAGTTTCTGATCGAATTACAACAGAAACAGATGTAACAGGCAGAATCGAATTTGTAAGTATAAAGGAATCTGCTGAATAYTGGTCCGAAAGAATAATAAATACAACCTATGAACATGAGGATACTTCGGTGTCTTTACGGAGAAATGGTTACGATACAACGACTATGGCAGATTGGCTTTCTGATTATTATATAGATCAGGTTGCCATAGCGGATTAGAGATAAGGAGGAAAATTAGTGAAACCGATGTTAACTGTATTTACTCCTTCATACAACAGAGCATATTCACTGCACTTATGCTATGAAAGCCTACAACGCCAAAAATGTAAAGATTTTGTCTGGTTAATTATTGATGATGGTTCAACAGACAATACAAAAGAGCTCGTTGCGGAATGGATGCAGGATGCTCTAATCCCCATACAGTATCATTATCAAGAAAATATAGGGATGCATGGCGCACATAACACAGCGTACGAACTCATTGAAACAGAACTTAATATTTGTATAGATTCCGATGATTATTTGGCCGATAATGCTGTAGAAAAAATAACTACATTCTGGAGGAAGGAAGGAGGAAGTCATTATGCCGGAATCGTAGGCTTGGACGCAGCACCTAGTGGAGAAGTGATTGGAACGTTTATGCCCGGAAATTTGAAAAAGTCTACTCTAACGGGCCTTTATGAGAGGCATAAGGTGAAGGGGGATAAGAAGTTAGTATATCGATCGGAGCTTACGAAGCAGTTTCCTCCTTATCCCATATTTCATGGTGAAAAATACTGTCCACTTTCTTATAAGTATATTCTTATTGATCAAGAGTACCCGTTACTAATTATGAACGAGGTGCTCTGTTTCGTAGAATATATGCCTGATGGTTCAAGTATGAATATCATTAAGCAGTATAAAAAAAATCCTAGAGGATTCTCTTTTTTTAGAAAAGTTGCTATGACTTATTCACCAACCTATAAAGGAAAGTTAAGAGAAGCTATACAT
>NZ_JBFUHJ010000714.1:0-1743 GCF_056402455.1 Paenibacillus sp. P4_A7
TTAGACAGTTGTCCTGGAGCGGCTTACGTAAGTGACCCATCCATGTTCTATTTGCGACCTCCCTGCAGTTAACAACACTGCAGAGAGGTTTATCCGAAATTGTTGATATCCCCCATTTCTAAAACCTAATGACTTCGCAGTATCAGCTATGTGGCTTCATAACGATACCCGTTTTCTCAACCCACAGCTCTTTTCCGCCGAATTGCAGTGATATATAAAGGTTTTCGGGTTCCCACAAACTGTCTTTATGCAATCGTACGGACACATCTACACGCGATGTATTCGCATAGACCGTTTGATGAACTGCATAATAACTAGTTCCTGCGACCTTGTATTCCAATTCCACAGTGGCAAATAAAGTACCCTTATAAACAATCTTTGAGGCGATTAGTTCGCCTGCGGAAATAACTGCATTCTTGCCTCTCAAGGTGTCACAAAGCTAATGAGGAAAATAGTGTATATTTTGCTATCCAATCAGACTAATTGCAGTTACTCGGATCTTTTTTTTGCATTGCCACAGTCCATTAAAATAAACTCCTGAACAACTAGACTGTAGTTACTGCCTTGAGGATCCTAGGTAGTTTGTTTTTTATTCTGCGATGAAGTCGGTACCATGGATTGGCTAGTCGCATTACAGCAATTGCTCCATGTATATTTCCGCCTGACTGCCGAGCGTAAGGATCTGCACTTAATCCTCTTTCTCCATTCCCATAGGCATCATCATCCCATTGTCCATCCCCATCATCGCAACGCTGCTCAATTCCCCTTCCGCATCTGCCAAGTATACCTCTGTTCCAAATGCTGGTTCTGCGTAAGGAAGATGTGTGTTGCCGCGCGCGAGAATTTGCCGGTAATTCCCTGAATTACCTTCGAATCCGTCATGGTCCCATGGCACCCAAGAACGTGCATTGCAATAATGGCAGACGTATGAGCGGCGGTATCGGTCCTGGGTACGATTCGGATAGGAGCGATGAAGCAAATGCGAATGAAAAAATAAAACATCTCCTGGACTAAGCGGAACGGGTATAGCTGGAGGATAGTTTGCAACAATCTTAGATAAAGTGTTCACATTATCGTCCAAATGGCTCGCATTCTGAACGCCTTTCAAATCCTCGAATGCATCCACCGCATGCACATTTCCTCCGCCGACTCCATCAGGAGGATATATCGGTTCGTGGTGCGAGCCGGGTACGACCCATAAGCAGCCATTTTCTTCATCTGCTTCTTCTAGAGCAATCCATGCTCCGATTAATGTATCCGGATGAGTCCTAACATAGCTTGCATCTTGATGCCAGCCTTGACCGCCTTTTCCAGGCGGATTTAAGAAAAGCATGGACTGAAGAGCGTATACATCCGGCCCAACCAATGCCTCCGTAACATCGACAATTCGAGGGTTAAGCATCCCCCTCTCCGCTGCTGCATTTACACGAGATAGCATATGAATTCTTGTTGCCTTCGCAAATTCCTCTTTGAGAGGGTCCGCGTTATCAGGATCTGCTTGCTTATTTATCTGAAGGCTATTAATCCGTGATTGTTCTGCCAATTCATAGAGCTCGGCGATGTCTTCTTTTGACAATAGGTTTCGGACAATTAAGTAACCTTCTCTTTGATAATGAGAATATTCCTTCACACTTACTAAATAGCGATTATCCCTTGCACGTGATTTAGGCACATAATACTTTCCCACAGACTCATCAACTCCTAAATTGAAATGCTTACGTGCTAATTGTAGCGTGTTACATC
>NZ_JBFUHJ010000715.1:0-1743 GCF_056402455.1 Paenibacillus sp. P4_A7
CAGCCAGTTCTGTAGTAGGCATATCCATTAATGCTTCTACGAGCTCTGCTTCACTTAGACTCGTAACATCTCCTGAGAATAATGCCTGGGTGATTTTCTCAGCACTGATGACTGCCTCTTCACCATGTACTAGACGCGTTACATTTCGGGCTAATTCCCGCTGGGCTGCACGCTTCTCAGGATGCTGCTCAAGCTCAGTCTCAAGCGCTTCGATTTCTGCACGGGTCAAGAAAGTGAAATATTTCAAGAACTTGATCACATCATTATCGAAAGTGTTGATCCAAAACTGATAGAACTGGTACACAGAGGTTTTACTGCGATCCAGCCATACTGCGCCAGACTCCGATTTACCGAACTTTTTGCCATCACTCTTCGTTACGAGTGGCATAGTTAGGCCGTAAGCATCGTCTCCGCCCAATTTACCGATTAGATCAAGTCCTGCGATAATATTGCCCCATTGGTCACTTCCTCCAACCTGCAATGCACAGCCATGCTTCTGCTGCAGCATATAAAAATCGTATGCTTGCAATATCATGTAGCTAAATTCAGTGAAGGAGATCCCATTAGCTAGACGCGAATCGACAGAATCCTTCGCGAGCATGTAATTAACTGTGAAATACTTTCCAACATCGCGGAGAAATGTGATGACATCTATAGAACCGAGCCAATCATAATTGCTTACGAGTTTTGCAGCATTTTCATTTGCATCAAAATCAAGAAAATTAGATAGTTGACGTCCCAAGCTGTTCGTCCATTCTCCTACCGTATCCGCTGTGTTGAGTGAGCGCTCTGTGGAGCGGCCGCTCGGATCGCCAATTAGCCCTGTTCCTCCTCCAACAAGTGCCAGCGGTATGTGGCCGGCCTTTTGGAAGCGGCTCAAGCAAAGAATCGGCAGCAAATGTCCGATATGAAGACTGTCGGCCGTTGGATCGAAGCCGCTATATAGGACAACACGCTCGTTTTCAAGCTTTTTCAACAAGCCTTCTCGATCGGTCATTTGATAAATAATCCCGCGGTACTCCAAATCCTCTAAAAACTCATTAGCATTTTTTATCGCGATATCTTGCCCCATTTTAATTCCCTCCGTCATTTGGTTTTTAACACAAGCGTAAACGGCTGTCGCCGTCCTCTTCGGCAAAAGCATTCGTTTCGCGGATATATATAAGCACTTTTATAAGTGAAAACTTATAAATTCTTATATATCAAAAAAGACCCGCCCCTGTCATAGACAGGGACGAGTCATCGTGGTACCACCCTAATTGAAAATACCTCGCAGGCATTTTCCACTCGAATCGGATAACGGCCGATAACCGTCTCACCCTTCTGCTGTTGCGCAGTTTCGGATAAAGATGCTCCAGGATGTAATTCACGCTCATTCTGTATCGGCTTGCACCAAACGCCGACTCTCTGGAATCTCGAGATGAACGCTACTAATTCCCTTCATTGCTTTGTATTCATTTCATTCCGTTCATTGGATACACTTTATAACAAACAAATAGTCTGTGTCAACCTGTGAATACGCACAGATTCCGCCGACCCACTTCGATGTTGCTGCTCATTCTACAGAAACCGTATAGTTAATGATGAAGGTTTCATCTTTTCGCTGAAATTGTCCCCAAATTTTGTAGAGCCCCGGCTCAGGGAAAGTCGTCGAGAAACCTGCTGTTGGTCCGCTCACATTATCATCCACGGGATGGACATGCAAGTAACGATTCAGATCTTCATTTAAAATTACAACATGGC
>NZ_JBFUHJ010000716.1:0-1733 GCF_056402455.1 Paenibacillus sp. P4_A7
TTGCTTCGCTATCAATTAGCTTAGCAGCTTCGATATATTTCTTACCGTGTTTAGCCATTGTAATTTCCTCCTTATGTGGTTGTAGCGGAACATCCTCCTAAGGATGATCCTCCCACTTGCAAGCCACTACAAGCCTTGCAAGGCTTTCGTCCCGATGGACGAAGTGTAATTAGTCAACGATTGTTACGCCCATACTACGAGCAGTACCTTCAACCATACGCATTGCTGATTCTACAGAAGCTGCGTTTAGATCCGGCATTTTTTGCTCTGCAATTTCACGAACTTTATCGCGTTTTACAGTAGCAACTTTCTTTTTATTCGGCTCGCCTGAACCTTTTTCGATACCAGCTGCGACGCGAAGCAATACTGCTGCCGGCGGCGTTTTTGTTTCGAATGTAAAGGAACGGTCCTCGAATACTGTGATTACAACTGGAATAATCAAGCCTACTTGATCTGCTGTACGAGCATTAAACTCTTTGCAAAACGCCATAATGTTAACGCCCGCTTGACCTAGTGCTGGACCAATCGGTGGCGCCGGGTTTGCTTTACCTGCAGATACTTGCAATTTGACCATTTTGATGACTTTTTTTGCCATGCCTGAGACACCTCCCTACCCTGAAATCCAAACGTAAACAGTATATGATTCTACGAATAGAATCCACTATTTCGCGATACAACATACGCCAGAGTTTTCCGACGCATTCAGAAACCAGATATTAAATCTTCTCCACCTGAGTATAATCTAACTCAAGAGGGGTTTCCCGACCAAACATGTTCACATGAACCTTAAGCTTCGACTTGTCGAGTAAAATTTCTTCTACTGTTCCGACAAAATCTGCAAAAGGACCTACTTTGACGCGAACTGTCTCTTTCAAATCGAACTCGATTTTCGGCTTTGGCTCATCCATACCCATGTGTTTGAGAATTTGCTCTACTTCATGAGGTAATAGAGGAACCGGCTTTGAACCAGAACCAGTCGATCCTACAAATCCAGTTACGCCAGGCGTATTTCGAACAACGTACCATGAATCGTCAGTTTGAACCATTTCCACAAGAACATATCCGGGATAGACCTTACGTTGAACAACCTTTTTCTTGCCGTCCTTTTCTACCACTTCTTCTTCCATAGGAACGAGCACGCGGAAGATTTTGTCTTCCATGCCCATTGATTCAACACGGCGTTCCAAATTGGCTTTCACCTTGTTCTCATATCCAGAGTAAGTATGCACGACGTACCATCTTTTTTCCATCACAAATCCACCTTTGGACCCTTCTTAAACAATGAGTTCAACCAGAGACGAGATCCCGATGTCAAGAAGCCAGAAGTAAATAGTTACAAACGTTATCGTCAGTAAAACTACTATCGAATAGCTTGTCAACTCTTTACGGCTTGGCCAGCGAACCTTCTTCAGTTCCGCCCAGCTGTCGGCAAAAAAACTAAACGTTGTACCAAAGCTTTGCTTTAGTTTAGCCAAAAATGCCACGTTCACACCTCCAAATTGACTATCTCGTCTCGCGATGAGGAGTCTGCTCGTTACAGAACTTGCAAAACTTCTTCAACTCGATGYGGTCGGGGTGATTGCGTTTGTTCTTGCTGCTCGCATAGTTTCTCTGTTTGCAGTTTGTGCATGCCAACGTGATAATTACCCGCATTGAATTACACCTCCCGAACTGCTACAAAATACGAATCATGAAGCTCTATATGAAACATCATTGATTCCAACACCAAAACT
>NZ_JBFUHJ010000717.1:0-1731 GCF_056402455.1 Paenibacillus sp. P4_A7
TCATTATCGGCGATGGTAAAACTGCAGGACGAAGCGGCTTCCGTATATACGGCAATGATCATAAAATATATAACAACTATATGGAGGGATTGACTGACCGGATCATTCGTCTGGATGGCGGCACGCATGATGACGGCGGAGACGGCGGAACTAACCCGATCGTTCGATGGGGAGGCGGCACCGAGCAATCAGCCCGTCTTAACGATCTGCCAACCTCTGAACGGACAGAGCTGCTGCGCGGCCATTGGCGACAGTACAATGTGGCAATCTTCCATAATACGATCGTTAACGTCGGAAATAATACGACAAGCATAGCGCTTGGAGGCCGAACCTATCAGCCTGTCGGCACCAAAATATACAATAATATAGTGTTCAGCAACGCAGGCAATATTTTTAACGAGACTAACGCAGTTATGGGAATGTCGTCTAATGAACGTCCGCAATATGTAGGAAATATTGTAGACGGAATTGCTGCCGTCTCCAATAATGCGCTTGTGACAAACGCTGTTCGTCATGAAGCGCTGAAGCTTATCCGCAGCAATGATGGGCTAATCCGACTCTCGGCGCTTAGCCCTGCTGTTGATGCGGCAGTCGCTCCTCATTATGCTTGGGAGGATATCGATGGGCAGCCTAGATATATTCCTGACGCTGGTGCAGATGAATATAACCCGAGCTTGAGCGTGCTGAACAGGTCGCTGACGGCAGCAGACGTCGGACCACAAGCTTCGACTACACCGCCAGTCGTCATCGAGAAAACAGGTCTCAGCAGCATAACATTTAATTCTAGCGCAGCGCTTCAACCGAGCTTCGACAGCGACATAGCCTATTATACGATGACGCTGCCTGCTGAGATCAGCAGTTTGTCTGTCACCCCGACCGCTTTTGCCGCAAAAGCACTAATAACGGTTAGCGTAGACGGTAGCCAGCCTAAAGCAGTCATCAGCGGACAGCCAAGCGAGCAGCTCGCTATTGCACAGAATGGCAGCGTCATTACTATTCAAGTATCAGTCCCGATTTCTGGAAGCAAGATCTATACGATTATGGTCAAGCGCCCAGTATCAACCGGAGGCGATAGCGGTAATCCCGGAGGGAGCGTTAATACAGGGGGGAGCAATCCACCCCTTCCTGATTCTGGAGAACCAGCAAAAGAAGAGACATCTATCCATCTGAACGATATCAGCAAGCATTGGGCTGAAGCAGCGATTATAAAAGCCGCTGGGCTAGGTATTTCAAGCGGGTTTCCGGACGGAACCTTTAAGCCTGACGAGCCGATTACACGTGCTCAGTTCGCAATATTTCTAGTTAGAGCCTTAGGTTTGGAACCGACAGTATCAGCAGCGAAATTTGCAGATCATCAGGAGATTCCAAGCTGGGCAGCCGAGCAGCTGATAACCGCGGTAGAAGCAGGGATTTTAAAGGGCTATGAGGATCAGACACTTCGTCCTCAAGCAGAGATCAGCCGAGCTGAAATGGCCGTGATGATGCTGCGCGCCTATCCTGCAGACAGAGCAGCTAACTCGACGCCTAGTTTCAGCGATACAGCCGACATTCCAAGCTGGGCTTTAGAAGCAGTCGGTATTTTTCAAGAGCTGGAGCTATTCGTAGGACGTAATAATAACAGCTTTGCCCCTAACGAAACCGCTACACGCGCCGAGGTCATTACTATTCTCATCCGCCTGCTCGAGCTACAATGAATAAAAGGGAGGTCATCCCGAGCAAGCATTCGAATGC
>NZ_JBFUHJ010000718.1:0-1730 GCF_056402455.1 Paenibacillus sp. P4_A7
CTATTGCATCGGATTTTGCATACCTTGCCAGAGCCATATAAAGAAGTGTTCACACTACGAATCTTTGGGGAATTGAAGTTTAGAGAAATTGCGGAGTTATTCGGCAAGACAGAGTCATGGGCGAAGATTACATACTATCGGGCGAAGGAACGGATTGTCAGTGAGATGGAGGCGAGGAAATGAGTAAAGGGGAATCAAAGGGACAGAGATTAAATACAAGCTGTAACATTATTTATGATCTACTTCCACTATTTGTTGATGAGGTATGTAGTGATGAGAGCAAGGTTCTTGTTTCAGAGCATCTGGATGAGTGTCCACAGTGCAATAGAAAATATGAGGCAATGACAGGAGATTTAATCGTAGAAAAGTCTGTAGGTCAAGAGGGACAAGTTCAGGCTCCAAACAATCAGTTAAAAGATCGCTCAGCTGTAAAAGTGCTAAAAAGGATTAGACGAAGATGTCTCATTTCTTTTCTAGTGATGGTGTTGCTCCTTCCCACACTCTGGCTCAGTTTTAATGAATATCGAGGTGAGGGAGTCTCATTTACGAATTTGTATGACTATTATAGCTCTGGAAGGTTTGTTACTGCTCTGGAGCAAGGAGATTATGATAAGGCATTTGAATATATTGACGTATCTGCTTATTATGCAATCATACAACGGAACAAAGAACATGCTTATTCTTCCACAATTAATCGTGAAGAGTACCAGCTAATGACTTATGAAGATGGTAGACAGGAATATACAAATGGAGAAATAACTATACCTGCTGAAGATTTTAATCAATGGCTAATCGATGCCGAGCATGAACTGGTTGAATTAAGAGAATGGTATGATCAGTCGCCTTATAAGGATATGACCTATGATGAATTCTACACGATAAGTAAAAAATATTTTATTCGCAATTTAAACGAGGGTAAAGCGCTAGGCTACACCTTAAAGGGGCGAAAGGTGGTCGAGTCCTATGCTGGTGATGATGGCTTGACGGAGTACAAATACAGTGTTCGCATTTCTAAAAAGAATCATAAAGGAGAGAATGGAACCTTGTCGATTCAAGGGAATGGCAAAGGGAAGTTTGTAGTTACAGGCGCCACGTCTACTCCTGGCGAAACTATTATCAGTGAGTATTTGGAACATCTGAGCATTTCGGAATAAATAATTAGGCGGGACATATTCAGCGCGCTCAACTAACGGGGAACGTTAGTTAATCGCACCATGGAGCAGTTGCAGTCGGCAACTGCTCCATTTTTTCATTACGCTAACGGGCAGAATAGTTGAATTAAAATGAAAACAAMAGTGAAGTAAAATKGTGGATGTGTTCWGGGTTTTAAAGGGGAGGGTATGGGGAATGTCGGAAGAGTTGAATCGGGAAATACTTGATGGTGAACTTAAGAAAATAAATCAAAAATCAGATACAATTGGTGAACGAAGAGGAATATCAACTCCTCTTAAATTTATTGCAGTAATAGTAGGGTTTATAATTGTAGGTCCTCTACTTATGATGGTTATTGGAATTATAGGTAGGATATTTCATATTGGTTGAGTTATCTGTTGTTACGCTAACGGGGAACGATAGCGGAGGAGCTTCCTATGTGGTAGCTCCTCTTTTCTATTGAACTAACGGGCAGGATAACGCAATACACACGTTAAGTGTGGTAAAATATTGAAATTAGCCAAGCTGAATAGGTATATGTCCACGAATGAAGTTATTTTCTAATAATGGAGATATAG
>NZ_JBFUHJ010000719.1:0-1714 GCF_056402455.1 Paenibacillus sp. P4_A7
GGCTACGATCAAGTATCCATAAAGAAATAACCAAAGGACAGCTATTCCAAGCAATTCAATCGACATTCCGATGACCTCCTATAAAATGATTCGACGCTCTTCCAATTCGAGCTCTGCCGATTTATTGCGAAACAACCGGATAAGAACAAGTAAGCAAACCACTCCCAGCAACATATATAAAGCGGCGAACAGCCAGAATATGACCGCAACATGAGGATTGGTTGTGGACGCATCTGCTACGCGCATATATCCCCTTAGAATCCAAGGCTGTCTACCCACTTCTGCGTAAAACCAACCCAGCTCAATAGCGAGAAGCGAAAAAGGTCCTCCTATTAATATTGCTCCGAGCATCAAGCGGTTATAAGCATTCCATCGCTTCATCACAGACATTATGAGGAATAGTATGGGAACAATAAGCAAATAGGTGCCTATCCCGACCATAGCATCAAACAAATAATGGACATACAAGGGTGGCCATTCATCTCTCGGGAAATCATTTAACCCGATTACCGTTCCATTCGGACTATTAGTAGCAAGCAAACTAAGTGCCCAGGGAATTTTAATGGCACCTGTTATTTCATGTGATACTGGGTCCAGTTGACCGCCAATGATTAGTGATGCTCGATCACCAGTTTCAAAATGCCACTCAGCTGCGGCTAATTTTTCTGGTTGAACCTCAGCTAAAAACTTAGCAGAAATATCACCGATGAAGATCGTTGCACCGGCTAATATCAATGCGGCAATCATATTTAATTGAATTGATTTTTTGTAATAGGTATCTTTCTTGCCCCTCAGCATTGCAAATGCAGCAATCATCGCTAATACAAAAGCCGACGTTACATAAGCAGAAGACAAAACATGGGCTACTTTGGAAGGCATGGCCGGATTAAACATCGCCGCTATCGGATCCAAGTTCATCAGTTTACCGTTTTCGAGAGTAAAGCCCTGAGGTGTATTCATAAAAGCATTCACCATCGTAATAAACAAGGCAGAAGCTGAAGATCCAATGACGATTGGGATTGTGAGCAGCCAATGTAAGTATGGATTGGAAAATCGGTTCCATGTATAGAGATAGATGCCAAGAAAAATCGCTTCAAAGAAAAAAGCGAAGGTTTCTAGGAAGAGAGGCAAACTAATTACATTGCCAGCAAATTGCATAAATTGTGGCCAGAGTAGGCTTAATTGCAGTCCAATACATGTTCCTGTAACAACGCCTACTGCTACTGTTATGACAAAGCCACGAGTCCATCTACGTGCCATTAGCGTATAATGAGGATCTTTGTTTCGAATGCCCAACCATTCAGCGATAGAGATGAAGACCGGAATTCCAACCCCTACTGTCGCAAACAATATATGAAAAGCAAGTGTCATCTCCGTTAAACCGCGGCTCCACTCTACTGTGTTCAACTTATAGCCCCCTGATTACTACATATACAGTCGATTGCTCGATTAATATCCCCCTCTATTTCCAAAAGTATACAAAGACACTCTCGCACAAATATTGAAGGGTTGTGCTAAAAAAGTGATAAAAGAAAGCCTCAGAAGTGTTTTCTCCCGAGACTCGTGTTGTATTCTATATACCGGTTTGATTTATAGTAATCAAATAATTGTATTTGCTCGCATGTTTCAGTTCATCTAAAATAATGCCAAATACGGTGTCCCGATATATACCTACTGGAAGTCCGAACCATATTTTGCGGTATTTCTCGATAGC
>NZ_JBFUHJ010000720.1:0-1708 GCF_056402455.1 Paenibacillus sp. P4_A7
TTTAGATTTAATCATGATCTAGAGGGATTATCGTCTTTTCTTAATTATGTTCGAGCAGTGGAATCAGCTGCAGGGATGAGCCCTTGCATTGTAATGGAGGCAACAGGCCATTATCATAGCCCTGTTGTTCAGTTTCTGGATGAGCACCAGTATCTGTACATCGTCATTAATCCGTTAATCTCATATGAAGCCAAAAAAACTAATTTGAGACGGGTCAAGACGGATGCTGCTGATGCCTATCAACTTGGGGCACTGTTCTATAAAGAAGAGTTTGAACCCATCAAAAAACGGGGTCAGCATCTCATGAATTTACGCTATCTTACTCGTCAGCATGAATCTTTAACGGGTATGTATGTTCAAGCGAAGCTGCAGTTCCAGGCTATTTTAGATCAGGTTTTTCCTGAATACCATGGCGTGTTCGGTGACCTCTATTCGAAAGTTTCGCTTCGATTTCTAGCCTTACACCCAACGTCTAAAGAAGCCCTGGATATGACTGTGGAAGGGATTACAGCAACAATCCAACGCCTTACAGGACGCGGTAGATCTGCTTTATGGTGTTCGGAGCAAGCTCAAATCTTAGAAGCGGCAGCAAGGCGAAATCCCTTTAAGGAGACGGCTTTTCCAAGTCATTTGATCTCCATGCAGCTGCTCATCAAATTGCTTCTTCAATACCAGGAACATCTAGCAGACCTTAATAAATCGATAGAGACCCTGGCTGAGGAGTTACTTGAATATGATTTAATCCAATCGATACCCGGTATCGGCACTAAAATCGCTGCAACAATTTTGGCTGAGATTGGGGAAATCGATCGGTTCGATCACGCAAAAAAGCTGGTGGCCTTTGCTGGTGTTGATCCCAGTGTATTTGCTTCAGGTAAGTTTGTGGCAACCCAAAATAGAATCACGAAACATGGCTCCAGAAGGCTTCGTACAGCCCTGTATCAAGCTGTGCGATGTGGTATTCGTAGTAATAGAAACAAGAAATTAAGAGCTTACTACGATAAAAAGCGTGCGGAAGGAAAACTGTTCAAAGTAGCGGTAATTGCTTGTGTAAACAAACTCATCCACTGGATTTTTGCCATCTTGACTTCCAAAGAAGCATTTCGGCTAGAATGAGCAGCATGAAATAGAAAAAGATGAAATATATTCCTGTGCCGAAGGGGACGGTTATTTGTCATATCTTTTTTTAAGTATACCACTCCTGGAATCGGCTATTAATAATTAAACATTGACAAGCTATTAGCTGGAATAGCTAAATGAATTTTTGTCTTAATCCTTTCCCATAAGCTAATAACCTCTTTCAAATCAGTTCCATCGTGAAAGCTCACTGATTTCACACGTATCACCATATCTTATTGTTACTTATGAGACGAAGCCCATATAATGGTCTTTTCAACTAACTCGTTAACAAAAGACTGCTTGCCTTCTTGGTATTTATGTATGTCATCTGGAAACTCATTAGCTAATTTCAGTTTCAGTTCTCCGTACTCTTTAGCGTCTTCGGGGTGTGATAGTAAATATCCCTTAAAGTTTAAATGCTGTTGAATGTTTATATTTCCAGTCTGGTATATATGTATGTGATGGGTTCTGCTATTCCCACCCTTTGTAAAATATCGTCTTCCTTCCATTCCCTGCTCACCTCGAACAGAGTAACCTTTATCAGCCATTTTGTCGTTGTAGAAATCAACCTTCTCTATGTCTTTAACGA
>NZ_JBFUHJ010000721.1:0-1705 GCF_056402455.1 Paenibacillus sp. P4_A7
GTATTTGCAAGGAAGGGCCACAGAAAGGTCGGATTTGGACTTTTTCTTTATACCTGCAACGCCCAGAGGGCGTGAACTTGAAGTACAATTCATAATTGATGGGATAAGTTTTGATTTCTGGCCTATAGATTGGGATCGGGCTAACGGAATGGCGAGATTCGAAGAATGGAAAACGACAATAATTGCAGACTGTGAACTATTATATGTGCGGTCAGACGAGGACCGTGTCAGATTCATGCAGCTTCGAGAAACTATAGCTTCGATGAGTGAGCCATCAAATTTATTGACATTGATAAATAAATCCGAAGATGTATTGCGTGATTGCTACTCCAACTTAAATATTTGTCGACTTGCTGGGAACTCTATGGATTTATCATACTGTCGAATGCTGGCATATGACATTACTAGTGACATTTTTAGATGTCTAGCATTGTTGAACCAAACTTTCTATAAACGAAGCTGGGGCCATTATCGTGAGCAAGTCAATAATCTGCCTCTAAAGCCAGATCAACTGAACCAATATCTCGATACAATTATGTTCAGTAATTCTGTAGTTGAAATTACTCATGCTTGTGAGCAACTGACTACAGACACTTTGCATTTAGTTTCGTCGAAGAAACCTAGTCAGGAAGGCATACGATCCTATAAAGATCATATGAAGGGTTACTACGAAGAGGAAAGAGGAATGTTCAATAAACTCTTAACCGCTTGCGAAAAAGGTCATTATGAAACTGCATTTTTCGTCGCCATAGGTGTTCAAGATGGATTGGCTCGGAGATTGTACGCTGCCGAAAAAGGACACTGGCCTGGATTATTCGATTTGGGGGAGTACCGAGAGTTTTATAATCGATATGGGTATCCGGATCTTTCTGCTCTTTTGGATCCAGCAGATCTCGAACCGCTGCGGCTAGCCGTTCTGAAGATTATCGAGAAGTTAGAAAATCAACTTAGATCAGAAGATGTACCGATGAATAAGTTTAGTTCGGTCGCTGATTTTGAGATTTTTATTAATAATAGAGATTGATTATTGTTTAATCGAACAAATGGGACGAAGAGGATTGATAAAAAATGTATGAGATAACGATTAAAGAAATTACAAAGGACAACTGGGAAGAAGCTTTTAAACTATCCGTCCACGAAAACCAAAAAGATTTTGTCCCCAATATCGTTGAGTCGCTTGCTTTTGCTTATATAAAACCATGGGACGAGGCTTTAGACCCTTACGTTTTATATGAAGACAATAAAATTATTGGTACATTTTATATTAGCTATACACCGAAAAGTGAGAATAATTACTGGATTGGAGGATTTCAAATTGATAAGAATTTCCAAGGTAAAGGATATGGAAAATGTTCTTTAAATAAAATAATCGATTTTATAAGAGAAAAACATCCTACATGTAATATCATATCTTTAACGGTAGAAAAAGAAAATGAACGAGCTATTCTTTTGTATGAAAGGGCTGGCTTTATAAGCCAAAACAAAGAAAATAGTTATCAGCAACCTATATACAGACTAATCATTGGGGAATAAGCTTATCCTTATTTAACTTGTTAAATGGAACATGATAGCTCAATTAACCGCTCATTTTAAGGGCGGTTTCTTTTGGTTTAAATCAAGCCACCCCAACACTTATACGGATACTATTTCCAGAATGGATATCATCAGGTCAACTCACATGGTATAATATGGGTATATTATACAT
>NZ_JBFUHJ010000722.1:0-1696 GCF_056402455.1 Paenibacillus sp. P4_A7
GCAATATCCTGCTCGTACCCATCATGCCACTTAATATGAAGCTTGCTAATATTAGGATCATTAACCTGCCCTAAGTAATAATAATGCTGATATTTCCCGAAGGTGGACATGCCTCCCCGAAAGTTAAGCAAAATATCAGACTTGATAGGCATACCAAAGCCGCCCCCTGCATTCATCCAAAGCAGACCAAAAACACGCTTAACAAACATATGATGATATATACCATTAATGCGATCCACCATTAGAATATTTTCATAACCATGACCACTTGACATCCTTGCTGTAATTGGCGCATCTGGACTTTCCATTCCGCTGAGTGAGTAATGAACGACATTTTCTAAATCCCAAGCTTTGGGTGTGAACATGGCGAAGTAAATAACAAAGAGGGCGAGTAAAATAAGTATCCACCTTATGAGATGGCCTGATAAAGCTTTCATCCGGTTATTCATTAATCACTTCCCTCCTTTATCAAGTGACACTTGAAACGAGAAGGATTCATTAAAGGCTTCTTGATGAATCGTTATTTCCTTAATCCCTTGCGGAACATCTCTGAATCTATAATACCCGTTTGTTGTAAAGACACCACTAGAAGAACCACCTCCTGATGATGTAAAAGTTTCATTTGTATCCGTCGTCACTTGTACTCTAAACGGTATTTTTTCGTATATTGAAATTCCTTTGCCTTTCATATAGACAATTAACTCACCATTGCCATAAATAACGCCATCTACGCGAATTTTTTTGTCAAAATAGGTTTGTGTTTCAGAATCAACCTTGTAATAGTAACCTTTTTCCTTCGCTTCTTCTTTCACGGGATCTCTCTCAAACCAGTCTAATGGAGCAAGAAGAAACTGCAGTGCAAATCCTCCCATGGCAACAAGCAATGTCCATTCTATGACTYTCAGTGCTTTTCTCATTATGCCTCCTAATTTCACCGTCTGGAATTTCATTATTGTGATGCTTGTGAGGGAAGCCTCACTAAATAGTGAGTACCCTCATAAGCAAGGGTAGCGGTTGTGGCGATGGTAGCCGCTTGCAGCAGATGATTCAGCAAACGCAGCGAAAGCCGCTGCTGCTGTAACGGCTACTCCTAAGAGTTAATCGATCATCTACCTACAACTTCCTTCGCAGCAATCTCCCCAAATAATAAACAACCATTCCAAGTGCCATTAAACCCAAAATCTCAATTACTATCCACACGGGACTTGAGATAATCCCAAAAGAGACCTCATGCTGCAAATAATCAACTGAGTCGTAAGCCTTCACCACATCTGGAACGTAACGAAGGGTAAGAATCATTCCCTGAACAATTTGAAAAGCATAATAAACAAATACAACTGCCAGCCCTACAATAAAAGCTCGAACAATAGGTTTTCTCACCGGCTCCGTCTACCCCCTGGTTCTACTTACTAGTCCTACAACTTTTCTCATCATGTAGATCAAGCCGACAACGAGCATCAAATCAAAACAAACATTGAACAAAAATAAATGCTTGCCCAGATCAGCTTCGCCGTCGCCTAGAAGAGGTACTGCAAAGCCAAACATGCCAATCAGCCCGATCCCTGCGAAAATATCCACACGAGCACGATCCCTCAAATTATGTTTTCGCGTATATTCAAACACAACCCCAGCATAATAAAGGACATAAATGAGTATGACAAAAGCTAGTGTATTTGGGACATGTTCACGTTTAAAC
>NZ_JBFUHJ010000723.1:0-1692 GCF_056402455.1 Paenibacillus sp. P4_A7
GCATTAAACCTCCACCACATTTTATAAAGCTTTAAACATACCCATTATAGGCATAAACGATTTAATCAAATACATTCCAATACGAATTATAGGGATCATTCCGTTAATAAAAACGAGCATTATTGTTCCATATTTCACAGCTGACTCGCTAAAAAAAGAATCTAAAAAACCTGATATTTGAGCCTTTTCTCTACTATCGATTGTTGAACCCGGCAGTCTCTGCTCCGTTTGTAATCTGGAAAGTGTCACTACATCATTGTCAATACTGCTCACCATACCTACATATTGCCTTCCATCTTTCAGTACCACGATGACTGGCTGCCCTACCCATTGAGCAGCTTTTTTTTTGCTCCGAGCTTTTTTCAAAGGCATCATATCACTTCTCTTTTCTTAATTAATAGTACAGTATATTCACAATTCCAGCTGTTTCTTGTGTCTTTTAACCTTTTTATTCAAAAATGGTAGATTCCATATATTTTGCCGGATAAGCAAAGAAGCCTGATTCCTCAGGCTTTTCTTCGATAAATAATATATTTCCTTTGTAATCAAATGCCACCCTTTTTACTTCCGTCAGATTGCTGGCCTTCACTCAATGCTCTTTGGTAACTTTCGATTAATAGACCATAGTTTGGCATGAGCTCTCCATAGATTGCAGCAAACTCATTAGCTTCTTGACGATTCCAAGTTTTCTGGATTTCGGATATCAATGCCATAGTATCGATCGGAATAGCTCCTGCCTGTACCACCCGGGCGAGTGTAATATCTGTAGCCATTTTGCTCCAGTTACCCGATGCATCAACAACCGTGTACACCTTGAAGCCTGCTGCAATTGCTGATAATGTGGGAAACGCCATACATACGCTAGTGAGCGTGCCCGCAATAATCAATGATTTCTTACAGGTTGCTTCCACTGCTTTCACAAAATTCGGATTATCCCAAGCATTGATCTCTCCRTTACGTGCTACATACACCGCTTCAGGCAATATTTCTTTTATTTCTGGTATCAACGGACCATTTGGGCCACTAGGCACTGAATCAGTGGTTATGGTGGGTAGCTTAGCTAGTTTGGCCATCTTCGCAATGGCAACTACGTTCCTGCGCAATGTGGGCACATCGATATCCTTTACCGTCTGAAACAGACCACTTTGATGATCGATCAATAAGAGCGCTGCATCATTTGGATCAATAAACACATTTTTTTGTTTTGTCATGAATTATACCTCCTGTTTTCTGATGTTCTCGATCCTTGGTTTAACCATTTTTAAAAGCAAATATCCTAAAAATCAATAACTAGTTAGCATAGGCAATCTCATTAGAATGATTTTACATTCCATGACTAAAGAATGAACAGTAAGACGATAACTATATAAAATACCATTTGGAATTCATCATTTTATTTGTGGAGGTATATTTTGCCCAACGTGACTGTATTTGGCCAAGGAACTTTTGAAGTGGAGATGGGAAAAAAATTAGTGTTAGCCCTGGAAGATAATGGAGTCAATATTATCCATCGTTGTGGTGGGAAAGCGATATGTACGACATGCCGAGTAGAGATTCTGGCTGGTGATTACTCAGAGGTAACGAACAAAGAAAGAAAAGCCTTTACTGATAAAGAAATTGAACAGTATTTATTTGAAGATAATCTACGTCTATCCTGTCAAATTAGTGTGTGTGGAGATATTACCGTTCGTC
>NZ_JBFUHJ010000724.1:0-1687 GCF_056402455.1 Paenibacillus sp. P4_A7
ATGCAGGATGATCCTGGTGCCATCCGGTAGGGCCGCCAATTACAGGCGGTTTGTACAAAAATTGATCATGCCAGATTCGCAATTTGTTGGATCTGCTTAATTGAGCCACTTCACTGCAAACTTTCAAATTGGCCGCGTGATTCAAGTACGCTTCGCTTGCCATCCATATATTCACTATCTGTACAACCGTTTTTGATTGGCTCATGGAAACGCCATATTCGGTATTGCCGTCCACCAGATTTCTATTAAGAACAGGCTTTTTGGTCGACTTTCCAGACATGACTAATTCAGCTTCCTCTCGGAGCAACTCAACCTCCTGATCATTTAATAGGATATCGCCCTTAATAAAACCTTTCTCATCAAACTCTTGGATTTGCTCTTGTGTTAACATTTAATCCACTCACTCTCCTGTTATTTGCTATCATTTGAATCTATAACAAAGATTAACACGTGGGAATATTACAGTCTTTAGGGATTCAGGAAGGTTTTTTGCACATTTAAAGGATAATGATCGCAAGGAACAATTACTATTGTATATACCGAATGTTTATGTTCAAATAGAAACAAATTCCATAATTAGAGAGGGAGATAGGGTATGCAAAACATTATCCATCTGGGAGTTTTATCAAATTTGAAGCTGACAGTTAATTATGTAAACCACTCGATTTCTCTTCCCGGACAGCAATGGGGGCCACGCACGATTCCAGACAGCCAATTGCTTTTTGTTGTCGCAGGTGGGCGACACTTACCCTTGGAAATCAGCATATCTCTCTAACTGCCGGAGAATGTGTATTTTATGGTGCTAATTCACCACATAAGATAATAAGTTCAGAGATTGACCCCTGCACTTTGACAAGCATTCACTTTAGTTGGGATAAGGAATCACCGGAGCCGGTTTCTCCGATGGATAATATCATTACCTGCAGCGCTAAAGATCTTGCCTTGCCTGCACAAATCTATACAATTAACGTTGATGGCTACGGAGATTTTGTGTATCCCCATCACTTTTTGATCACCAATCTGGAAAGTTACTTTAATCAAATTCTTCGAGAGTTCAGATTTGAAGAGAAAGGGTATATTACTAGTCTCAGAGGGTTAATGATGCAGTTGATCGTAACGATTATCCGTCATCAAATCAATGGATACAATTCATCTGCACAATGGCGAAAAGTTGCCCCGGCCCTGGAAGTTATTAGGAAACAACCGCAACTGGATTGGTCAATTGCTGACTTAGCTAAGTTGTGCGGGTATCATCCATCTTACTTTACCGCAATATTTAAAAAGACAATCGGCTATTCACCTCTTCGTTATTTAAACTTAGAACGAATTCGCAAGGCAAAGGAATATCTTCTCGAAGCGGAATCCGTCGAGAAGGTTGCGGAACTATTAGGTTATACAAGCATCCACTACTTTAGCCGGAGTTTCAAGAAAATAACCGGTGTTACTCCAACGAGATTTAAACAGCATAGTATCCAGCTATAAATGAACGGGAGGGGAGAGCCCTTATGCATAAATATAGCTTTCTTGAAAATCTATTATTTCCGCCTGCCTATATAAACGAAAAGAAGCTCAGACGCAAATTAGAAGGAAAGACTATTCTGATAACAGGTGCGAGCTCGGGCATAGGAGAGCAATTGGCATATCTGCTCGCGGATATTCAAATTCATATGATTTTAGTCGCTAGAAC
>NZ_JBFUHJ010000725.1:0-1686 GCF_056402455.1 Paenibacillus sp. P4_A7
ATGATCGCTTGGGCGGCGTCCGCCTTAACTCAGTTTAATCTTGCGAAGGGTGTACTCTCTTTCCCCGAAGCGATAAAGTGGGCAGCGTCCAATTTCTATCCCGATGCAAAGGCGATATCTAAGCTTCCGAGAATCATGTCGAAGCTGTTGGATACGCTTGTCATGTCCATCGCAGCTGCTGCTGTTGGAGCTGTTGGCGCTGTCGTGTTTGCTGTACTGGGGTCGGATACGACCAAGGTAAACGGATTTTTCAGTACAGCTTCCCGATTTATCGCGACCTTGTTTCGGAATGTCGACGTTTCTGCCTGGGCGATGGTGCTGCTTTTTTCGTTCGGACAGAGCGGGCTAACCGGCTTTCTGGCACTCTTATTTGCGAGTTTTGGATTTTTGACGCGTGCGTTTATGGAGACGATCGACGAGGTCAGCGGCAGCTCCGTAGAGGCATTGAAGGCTTCGGGGGCCGGATATATATCGATCGTATGCAGAGCTGTTCTCCCGTCCGGCACGCCTCAGATGATTAGCTGGCTGCTGTATATGGTAGAGACGAACATTCGAAGCGCTACGCTGGTAGGTATTTTGACCGGAACGGGGATCGGTTTCTCGTTCGATCTTTACTATAAAAGCTTAAACTATGCTTCGGCCAGTCTAGTCGTACTCGTCATTGTGATGGCTGTGCTAGTCATCGAATTGATATCCAATGCTATTCGCAGATTCATCGTGTAGGGGGATTAATATGTTACCGAACAACTCGGAAATGGACTTATCGCGCATCGCCGCTCCCGTTTCATTGGAGCCGCTTCGCAGGAAGCCGTTCAATAGAGCAAATTTCACAGTCAAAGTCACGTTGTTTGTCATCGCCGTCATTACGCTGTACGCCCTATTCAATCTGGAGAGTAAGTACGTCCCGTTTGGCGAAGGTATACTTCTAATGCTCGACAACTTCAGGCTTATGTTTTTGGAGCCGCATTTCAAACATTTCACCTTCGGGAAGGCCGTCTATTCCGCGTTCATTACGTTGGGACTTGCCGTGCTGACGACGATACTTGGCGCCATTATTGCTTTCGGACTCAGCTTGCTTGCGGCACGCAATTTAAGCGGCAATAAAGTGTCAGGATTCGTCAGGGCCGTAGTCGCGGTCATTCGGGCAGTACCAACCATATTATGGGTCCTCATCTTTGCCGTTTCCTCTGGACTGGGGAGTGTGGCGGCAGTTATCGGGATGACATGGCATACGATAAGCTACTTGACGAAAGCTTATTCCGAGGCATTCGAAGAAATCGATAGCGGTACGCTCGAGGCGTTGAAAGCAAGCGGCGCCAACCGGTTACAAATCGTATTTCAAGCTGTGTTCCCTTCCTCCCTGTCCTATTTGATCTCGTGGACGTTTCTACGGCTGGAAATGAATTTTTCCAATGCGCTGGCTATGGGGGCTGCCGCGGGAGCTGGAGGACTCGGCTACGATTTATATATGGCCGGCAGTCTTTATTACGATATCAGGGAGATCGGGGCTTTAACGTATTTCATACTTTTCTTTGCCATTGTACTGGAGATTGGCTCGACAAGGTTGAAGCACAGGCTGAGACAGGGCTCATTAAGTAGCGGGAAACACGGCTAAGGATAAGAGGGGGCTGGCAGGCATGTCGTTTATTGGAGAAGAACGTAAGAAGATCATTCTTGATACTTTGG
>NZ_JBFUHJ010000726.1:0-1685 GCF_056402455.1 Paenibacillus sp. P4_A7
TCCTTGGTTCCGTTTTTAAACTCCCTTAATGTTTTGCCGAAGGCTTTTCCTAATTCCGGCAGCTTACTCGGTCCAAACAGTAACAAAGCAACAACTATTATCATAATAAATCCTGTCGGTCCAATTGAACTTAACATTTGATTCAACTCCTCATCTTAAGTGTTTTCACATGCTTTCATCTCAGGGAATTACACAACAATCCTTAGCTCCCCTGTTGAAGTACGATAAACATCTCCCACACTCAAACCACCAGTGATTGTAGCGCTATTAGTAGCGAATACAGACAGATCGGAAAGCTTTAACTTTTGAATCACTGTTTGTCCGTTGTTGTAAAGTCTGAGCTCTGCTGTATTAGCGAGATAGCCTGGAACATTAAAATGCACATAATCCCGATTGCTGTTATCGTCCCAGCCAAGACCAAGTATTACTTTATTTGCATACCACTCAACAGTTGATTGGATCGCATTCAGCTTCATTACACCATTAACAAATACATCACCATTCACTTGAACTTTGGCATCAGATAGCAGCTCGCTCGTTCCAAATATCGACATGCCTTCCAGCACCGCAAAGTTGCCCTTATAAATAGCATGCGCACCTTCACGTGAGCCCTCCTGATACAGATTTCCAATTATGGATGTTGTCCATGAACCTTTATCATCAATAGGCACAGCTGACCTCAGATCACAACTTCGCACCGATACCATAGACGCGTTCTCTCCTAAATAAAGGTCCCCTAAACCGCTGTTCGAAGCGTACAACCTTTCAATATCTACTTTTTGTCCCTGATTAAAAAGTCCATTTACTTTCACTGCATATTCCGTACATGACGTTATGAGCCCATTGCTGATCTTTGTTCCGTGTACATAGGATCCTGAAATCGGATCCATTAAGATACCGTTTCTGCATGTCTCGATATGACATTGCTCAATAACCGCATCGCCTCTTTGAATAACTATGCCATCACCGTTATTTCCTTTCATAGTCAAGCCTTCTACATCTACTTGCTCTATTCTTACATTTGCTGCTCTGCTGATAATCCCTGCCGATTTACATAAGCTTATCGAAGTGTTCAAAATATAAGCAAAATTAGAGTCCTGGTGCATATCGATGCCTACATCACAGTTGGCAATGAAACAGCCATCGATTCTCGATAAAATGCAATCACCCCTAATACCATATTTAAAGCCTTTAATTGTATCGTTATTATCAGGGGTACCGATCATAACACTTTCGATATGCACAAATGCATGCGCATTGGTATTAATCGCAGTGCTGGTTCCATTCCGGGAAATTCCAAATAGTGACATACTTTTGAGCGTAATATTGGAATACCAATTGTAGTCGGGAACAAATTGGAAGCAATCTGCCGTTGTCGACATGAAATAAATGATCGAGCTTGTTTTTTCTTCTCCCTCAATATGTGATTTACTAGGTACATAAAGTGTGTCGGAAACGACATATTCACCCTTCGGAAGCGTAACCCGCATACCGACGCCTGCTTGTATCGCGTCTTGCAAGGCGAGGGTATCATCTGTTACTCCATCACCCGTGGCTCCGAACCATTTCACACTCAATGACCCATTAAATATACGTTTAAACCTGGCTCCGGAACCTGCCGCTACGAGCACAGTGCCTAAATTATCAGCCGTGGACGTATCGCTTGGATCATAATAGAATGTGCC
>NZ_JBFUHJ010000727.1:0-1672 GCF_056402455.1 Paenibacillus sp. P4_A7
GTAAACTTGCCAGAAGAAAAGACGCTTGGATCAATACCAGTAAACTTGCCAGAAGAAAAGACGCTTGGATCAATACCAGCAAACGCAACCAGTTTCTTCGCGTGATCGAACCGATCAATTTCTCCGACCTCAGCTAAAATTGTTGCTGCAATTTTGGTGCCAATGCCGGGTATCGATTGGATTAGATCGTACTCCATTAATTCTTCAGCCAGAGTCTCTATCGATTTATCCAGTTTCGATAGATGCTCTTGGTACTGAAGAAGTAAATGAATGAATAGCTCTAATGAGACTAAATGACTCGGAAAAGCGGTCTCTCTGAAGGGATTTCACTCTGCAGCAGCCATTAGTTTCTGTGCCCGTTCCAGCGACCACCGGTTCGAGGTAACATGTCCAACAAGGCGTTGTATGTTCGCCGTAACGTTTTCCTCAGACAACGCTAGCACCGATTGAGACGTTGGATACTGGGCCAGGAAACGAAGTGATACCTTAGAATAAAGGTCACCAAACACGCCGTGATACTCTGGAAAGACTTGATCCAGTACCGCTTGAAACTGCAACTTTACCTGGACATACATTTCAGTCAGTGACTCATGTTGCCGTGTCAGGTAACGCAGATTCATCAGATACTGACCCCGTTTTTTGTAAGGTTCCAGCTCTTCTTTGTAGAACATTTCACCCAACTGGTATGAGTCAGCAACATCCGTTTTCACCTTACGTAAATTCATTTTTTTCGCTTGGTGTGAAATTAACGGATTGATAACGATATACAGATATTGATGCTCATCTAGAAACTGAATAACCGGACTATGATAATGGCCCGTTGCTTCTAACACAATGGCTGGACGCTGCCTAGCAAAGGACTCCAAGTTTTGAGCAAAGCGGAGGAAGGACGCTAATCCCTCAAGATTGTGCTCAAATCGAAAGGTCTTTCCGTAGGGCGTTCCTCGATCTGAAAAGGCTTGTGCATGACTTTCTCCTTTAGATACATCTAATCCAATGACAGGATTCATTCAATCACTCCCGATATTATATTCGCCAGTAACCCCTAACCTTCTTGTCGTCCACATTATCGCATGTGATTCGGGATCATGGTCCCAACCAGCCTAATCATGGTATGACAAATAGGGGGGATGAACTGTATAGCTCTCGGGATCTAAGTCCCACGGGCAGAAACGTTCGATCCCCGGCTACCGCTATCTTACGACCACACAAAAATGAGGTCCACCAGAAAGATCTGGTGACCTTATAATACGAACGGGCAGGATAGTGGAATATATTTACCAAGGCTTGGTTATCTTAACTTGAGAATGAGCGCAGGAAATAAACGAACTGCTTGTTCAAGGGAGGGAATTATGAAAAAAGTATTAAAAGTATCAATTGTGTTACTGATGTGCTTATCACTTTTCTTTACTATGGGATTTGTAAAGAAAGGTGAGCTTGTTTTGACAAATGTAGAAACAACGGTCATTAAATCTGAAAATATACTACGATACGACTTCAAAATCAAAAATACTGGGCCACAACGAATTATTGGAACATTCGACTATCCTGGACATTACTCATATGGTTTGGAAGTGACAGTAAGACCATATGATAAACTGGCTTCGTTGATGGAGATACAACAGAATACGCTATTCCGAAAAATGCAATTTAGAGGCGGCAGCTCAGCAGG
>NZ_JBFUHJ010000728.1:0-1660 GCF_056402455.1 Paenibacillus sp. P4_A7
AAACAGAGCCGTTGCGTTATCATAAAATGGGGGAGACCTTGCACTATACGTTGGCGATATCACCTAATGGTCCAGGCCCTAATCGAATTACGTTGAAGGTTTGGCTGCCTGAACAGCTTGGAGCCCCAGTAGATATTAAGCTAAAATTAAGATCACTTGACCAGCAGAAGCGCGCTGCAATTGACGTACCGCTGCTAGGAGACAAGGTGGATGGAACGGAATCATTCGCAGATTTTATAGAAACGGATTACTATGCCGAACGGGTGGATTTACCTGTGCGTGGAGCATGGGAGGCTGAGTTGGTTATTAAAGACCAGTCAGGTACGGCAAGGACGGAAATTATTCCATTTCGCAATGATTAAGAGAATATAAAGCAAACCGAACAAGCGAATTATTCGACTTGTTCGGTTTTTTTTGGCTGAAATTCGACATTATTGACAGGACTTCAGCGTGATTGGTAGAAATACTAATATACGAAAATGCGCTTAACAGGGACTTGTACGGGATGTCAGATTCAAATTCCGAATTGGAATGAAGCTTCAGGGGGAGACGGAATCGTTTGAGAGAATCTTGTGAGAGTGAAATGATAGAATGAAAACAGTTAATAACTGCTAAAGGGGCCACCATGTTGCGGACAGAAAGTTTTAAAAGAATGGTAAGAATAGCTCTTCTATTTCTGTTCACGATCGTCTTCTTAGTAAGCATATATTCTTTAACGAAACCTGTTCGAGATATGCCGCAGGCGAAGCGTGGCGTATTGGATTTGTCCGGTTGGGATTTAGAACGGCAGGGAACAGTCATGCTGGATGGAGAATGGGAATTTTATGAGGGACAATTACTTGAGCCTAATGACTTTCGGCAAGGCAGCTTGAATGCTTCATACTTATCCGTGCCCGGTACGTGGAAAGGGAAAGAGGTAGAGGGAGGCATCAATCGACAAGGCTTTGGGACGTATCGTCTTAAAGTGCTGGTTCGAACGGAGGACGACGTTCTCGGTTTGAAAGTAAGAAGTATCCGTATGTCTCAGCGGTTATTTATCAACGGAATGCTGGAAGGATCAAGTGGACAGCCTTCTGCCGTTGTTGGGCTAAATAAGCCGGGCAATACTCCCTATACAACATTTTTTCATTCGGATACCAAAGAGATAGAAATCATTATTCAGGTGTCTAACTATATATATGTCACCGGGGGGATCATCAATTCGATTCCGTTTGGCTTACATGGGGATATTACAAAGATGAATGGCATGCAGCTTGGAACGGACATTGGTATTATTTTAATACTGGGCATGTTCGGCGCATATCATCTCACTTTTTACTATCTCGGGCGAAGAGAGAAGGCCTACTTGCTCAGTGGTTTGTATTTGCTGCTGCTTGCGTTGGAGAGCTCACTGTACGGAGAGAAAATGTTTCAGCGATTGCTACCAAATATTTCTTTTGACATAGCCTATAAGCTGTTGGAAATAAGTCAGTTTCTAAGCGCATTTGTCATTATTTTATTTTTCTGCTCCGTTGAGACGAGGTTGATGTCTCGTAGAAGTATGAAATGGTTCCTTACCCCTTTTGTTCTGTATCTTACGGCGGTTGTTATACTGCCTTATAAGGTTCATATCGGCGTAAAATATATATTCGTACTCTATATGGGTCTCTTAGTCATGTTC
>NZ_JBFUHJ010000729.1:0-1654 GCF_056402455.1 Paenibacillus sp. P4_A7
ACATTATACAGCCAAATAGCGCGAAATTAAGGAAACCGCTTGCGAGTAATCGTATTGCGGTTTTTTCTTTTGATAATAAGAAAACTATGGCGCGTGGGAGGATATTAATGAAGAAGGTTTAATATTACATGGTAGGGGAATACAGAAAATTTTTACGAAGAGACTTAAAGAGCTAGTAACAAATTGGTGGGGGAGAACGTTAGATATGAGCAGTGAGCTATATCAAAATGGAGCATCCGATCGTGCGTATTGGATTGAGCAATTGCTAATCATTAGTAATCCTGTATTGAAAGCGTTATCTCAGCGCCGTTTAAAAGAAAGTATGCCGATTGAATGCGGGGGGCTTACGTATAATGCTGAGACAGGATTAGCTTCGGCTGAACAGGCTTCATTTGCAGCAATCGAAAGATAAAAATATACGCATTTGGAGGCACTTGGAAGATTATTAAGCGGAATTGCCTGATGGCTTGAGAACACTGCAGCAGGCAGCTCAGAAGAGGAGAAGCTGCGCAGTCAATATTCCGAGCTTGCACGAGATGCTATCGCTGCGGGAACAGATCCTGCTTCGCCTGATTATATGAACTTTTCTGATGGTATGCAGCCTGCGTGATGATGTATTCAGACGTGCTCGTCGTTATGCTGAGGTGCAGGAGCGATTTATTTCAAGTGACGGTACTTATCCGCCGATCGGACGTTCACTTGCTTATCACTTCGGAGAATTCCAGAGCTTGGCACAGAGCTCATTGCGGGATGATCTGCCAGAGGGTGTATCAGCAGGACAGGTTCGATGTGCGCTTACAGCAGTCATAAGGCGGACGTTAGAAATGCCAGGAAACTTCACAGCTGATGGCGATTGGTTGACGATTGGATTTTGTGGGCATCAGCAAGCTGTTGGAGAGCCTTATATTTCTACAGGAAGCTTATATTTGTGTGCGGCGGTATTTCTTCCCCTTGGACTGTCAGAATCACATTCGTTCAGGAGCAGCCAACCCGAGGATTGGACCGCTCGTAAGGCTGGGTCCGGTAGAGCTTTTGGAATAGATACGGCATTGAAATAAGTAAAGGAATTCGCGAGGGAATTGAAACATATTGTTTCAAAGGTGAGATCAGAAGCAGTTTCATTTACATAGCGTTTCAATTAAATGCTGTTTGGCAATACCAGTAGGAGAGGCTAATTGAAGTGATTCGGCATTAACTGTAAAATTACTGTGAAAATGAATCCAAGTACTTGAAATTAAGATCAAAAATGAGTATGATAAAACTAGTTGTTAGCACTTGAGGTAATCGAGTGCTAACGAAATAAAATAAGTGATAAATTTTGAAGGAGGCTATTCTCAATGATCAAACCTTTAGGTGAACGCGTATTAATCGAAGCGATAGCGAAAGATGAAACAACAGCTAGCGGTATCGTATTGCCGGACACGGCGAAAGAAAAGCCACAAGAAGGCAAAGTGATAGCAGTTGGCAGCGGTACGCTGAAGGATGGCGTTCGTGTTGCATTGGAAGTTAAAGAAGGCGACCGCGTCCTTTTCTCCAAATATGCGGGAACAGAAATCAAATTCGAAGGCAAAGAGTATTTGATCATGAAGGAAAGCGACATTCACGCGATCTTTGAATAAACAGCTCATTTTGAGACACATAGAGGGCAATATAC
>NZ_JBFUHJ010000730.1:0-1650 GCF_056402455.1 Paenibacillus sp. P4_A7
GGGCAGCGTAGAGCAACTATTAGTCCTCGCCACAAGAAAAATAAAAAGAAGAGTAAGAAGATTGTACTGCCAATAAACCCAAATTCTTCAGCGATGATAGCAAAAATAAAATCATTATAAGGATATTTTAAATAGTGCAGCTTCTGTACGCTTTCACCAAATCCAGCACCGGTTAGACCGCCATGTCCTAGTGCTTGAAGCGAAGAGACAAGATGCCAACCAGTATCCTGGGCATCGCTAAGCGGATCTCTAAAAACGGTTAAGCGATCAATTCTATACTTCCATGCTTGTGGTGAAATGGCCATTGATATGCTAAATATAATAGTAAGTAATATGGTAACAATTGTACCGGAAAGGAATACCTGCTTTAAATTAGCGCCTCCGGCTAAAATCATTACAGATGCGCAGGATGCAAGAACTAGACATGAGCCGAGATCGGGTTGCATCATAATAAGGCCGCAGATGAAACCGACAATAATAATGACAGGTAAAAGACCCTTTTTGAAGCTTCTGAAATTGTCGCCTTTCTTCGTAATGAGAGCGCCTAGATACAAGATAATAGCGAGCTTCGCAGGCTCTGTCGGTTGAATACCGAGTGATCCTATGCCAAACCAACTATGGGCCCCATTGATCTCTTTCCCTACAAAAGGGACGAGGATAAGCATGATGACGACAGGAATGAAGAAAAGCATGAAATAGCGTTTAAACACTACATAACGCAAATTCATCGTAAATAACATAACCAACACACCAAGGCCAGCCCATACGAACTGGCGTTTGGTGAAATAAAGTGCATCGTCATACTGTACAAGCGCCACGCTTGAACTTGCACTAAATACCATGACAAGCCCGAAGCCGACGAGCAGCAACGTTAAAATGAGCAGCAGAAAGTCCGGTCTTCCACGGCTACCGTTCTGCGTAGCTTTCATAGCCCGCCCCCGTTACGCGAGTAGTTGTTTCAATTGCTGAAGTCTTTGCGTTGCTGTATTTAAAATTGGCTGAGGAACCGGAGATTCATACTCAAGGCCGTGTGGGAAAGTGGAGCGCCCAATATAGACAGACTCGATAATAAGCACAGCATGCGGCGATTCAAGCTTGCCTTCGATAGCGCGAGTTGTTATCCGCAAATAATAGTCAGAGCCGCTAGCGCGGTCCTCTAGTTTTAGGTCGTATGTAGCGCGATAATATTCCCATTGCCAACGGACAAACCCAACTTTTTCAGCGGACTCGTCTAAGTGGTCTAAATCGCTTTTAACACCGTTCAATCCGGTATTTTCAATAATCATGGTAGTTCCTCCCAAGGTTTAGTGAAGCAAAACTTACTTATTCAGCAAATGCTTCTAATTCTAAAGACAGAGTTGTACATTCTTTACTCATGATAGTATGTTTCCCCAGCTAGCGCAACCCTTACTCCAGCCTTGAATAGCTAATAAAAGTGACATTTTAAAGAAATGTAATGATTGAATGGTTTCCATTCTTATTGTGCTTCCTTAATATAGCGTTAATCTGGTAAACTATATGCAAAGCAGTTCCACTTTTTGATACATATAGTTTCGAGAGATTATTCAGATAAAACGTTAGGAGGTTTGCGATATGCAGACAGAAGATATCGTGGATCAAGCATTACAGAAGATCTATCCGAATATGATC
>NZ_JBFUHJ010000731.1:0-1647 GCF_056402455.1 Paenibacillus sp. P4_A7
ACAACCAGTCGCTACAAAAACAATAATGATCGTTACAGTGAGCCATTTTAACATGTTAGCCACCTCTTTTTTTCTTTGAAAATCGCATAATCTCACCGATCAGCCATAGTTTACCCGTAGTAACTTAAGGCTATGTATGCCTTCTAATGAATTTCCAACGCCGGGAGGGTTCACATGAAAAAAAAATTTGTGCTCGATACTAACGTACTGCTTCATGATCCGCAAGCGATTTTTGCTTTTGATGATAATGAGGTTATTATTCCCGCGGTTGTGTTGGAGGAAATCGATTCTAAGAAGAGGCTTGCTGATGAATTAGGCCGAAATGCACGTACCATTTCGCGCTTGCTCGATCGTATGAGAGAGAAAGGGCATTTGCATGATGGAATAGAGCTTCCAAGCGGAGGATTGTTAAAGGTGGAGCTTAACCACCGCAGCTTCCTACGCGTGCAAGAAATGTTTGGTGAAATGTCTAATGATAATCGCATACTGGCTGTGGCTCTAAATTATCATATGGAGCAGGAGAACGAGCTGGAGAAGCAAAGTATTATTCTGGTTAGCAAAGATGTATTGGTACGTATTAAAGCAGATGTACTGGGCTTGCAAGCGCAGGATTATTTGTCCGATCGGGTCGTTGATTCAACTGATTTTTATGCCGGTTATATGACGCTACACGTTCATCCTTCTGTAATTGATGAGTTTTATACGTATCGATTTTTAACCGTTAATAATATGAATCTCAAGTTTCGGTTGAATCCGAATGAGTTTGTTATTTTAAGAGATGAGATGGGTACTTCTAAGTCTGCCCTTCTTAAGGTAAGTCAAGATTGCGCAAGGCTTGAACCGCTGTTTCTGAGCAATGAACCCATTTGGGGAATTACGGCACGGAATGCCCAACAACGTATGGCGCTTGAACTGCTCCTAAATGACGATGTGCCGCTTGTTACACTCTCGGGTAAGGCTGGTACCGGAAAGACGCTGCTCGCGCTAGCAGCGGGACTCCTGAAGGTTGAGGATGAGCATAAATATAAGAAGCTGCTTATTGCAAGACCCGTTGTTCCAATGGGCAAAGATATTGGTTATTTACCAGGGGAGAAGGAAGAGAAGCTGCGTCCATGGATGCAGCCGATTTATGATAATTTGGAGTTTTTATTTGATACGAAAAAGGCTGGCGATATTGATAAAATATTGATGGGGATGGGTAGTATTCAGGTCGAGGCGCTTACCTATATTCGCGGAAGATCAATCCCAGGTCAATTCATAATTATTGATGAGGCACAAAATTTAACGAAGCATGAAGTGAAAACAATTGTCTCACGTGTCGGGGAGGGCAGTAAAATTGTATTAATGGGTGATCCTGAGCAAATTGATCATCCTTACTTGGATTCTATTAGTAACGGCTTGACTCATATTGTAGAAAAATTCAAAAATGAAAGCATTAGCGGTCATATGACACTTGAAAAAGGCGAGCGTTCCAAGTTGGCGCAACTTGCTGCTGACTTGCTTTAAAAGGTAATAGATGAGCTTACACATCAAATTAAAGGAAGAGACGGTCACCTACTAGGGTGATCGTTTTTTTTAACTATAATGTATTCTTGGACAAAAAGAGTATTTATTGCTATCCTATTTTTGTTGGATATGGATGTAATC
>NZ_JBFUHJ010000732.1:0-1646 GCF_056402455.1 Paenibacillus sp. P4_A7
TTTAGGATAAGCCCTCGACCGATTAGTATTCGTCAGCTCCACGCATTGCTGCGCTTCCACCCCGAACCTATCAACCTCGTCGTCTTCAAGGGGTCTTACATACTGGGAAATCTCATCTTGAGGGGGGCTTCACGCTTAGATGCTTTCAGCGCTTATCCCGTCCGTACTTGGCTACCCAGCGGTGCTCCTGGCGGAACAACTGGTACACCAGCGGTACGTCCATCCCGGTCCTCTCGTACTAAGGACAGCTCCTCTCAAATTTCCTGCGCCCGCGACAGATAGGGACCGAACTGTCTCACGACGTTCTGAACCCAGCTCGCGTACCGCTTTAATGGGCGAACAGCCCAACCCTTGGGACCTACTTCAGCCCCAGGATGCGATGAGCCGACATCGAGGTGCCAAACCTCCCCGTCGATGTGGACTCTTGGGGGAGATAAGCCTGTTATCCCCAGGGTAGCTTTTATCCGTTGAGCGATGGCCCTTCCATTCGGTACCACCGGATCACTAAGCCCGACTTTCGTCCCTGCTCGACTTGTAGGTCTCGCAGTCAAGCTCCCTTATGCCTTTGCACTCTTCGAATGATTTCCAACCATTCTGAGGGAACCTTTGGGCGCCTCCGTTACATTTTAGGAGGCGACCGCCCCAGTCAAACTGTCCACCTGACACGGTCCCCGAACCRGTTTCAYGGTTCYAGGTTAGAACTCCGATACGATCAGGGTGGTATCCCAACGTTGCCTCCACACAAGCTGGCGCTCATGCTTCTTAGGCTCCCACCTATCCTGTACAGATCGTACCAAAGTTCAATATCAAGTTACAGTAAAGCTCCATGGGGTCTTTCCGTCTTGTCGCGGGTAACCTGCATCTTCACAGGTATTAAAATTTCACCGGATCTCTCGTTGAGACAGCGCCCAAGTCGTTACGCCATTCGTGCGGGTCAGAATTTACCTGACAAGGAATTTCGCTACCTTAGGACCGTTATAGTTACGGCCGCCGTTTACTGGGGCTTCAGTTCACAGCTTCGGGTTTCCCCTAACCGCTCCCCTTAACCTTCCAGCACCGGGCAGGCGTCAGCCCGTATACTTCGCCTTACGGCTTCGCACAGACCTGTGTTTTTGCTAAACAGTCGCTTGGGCCTTTTCACTGCGGCCCCCTCGTGCTATTCACACTACCGGGGCACCCCTTCTCCCGAAGTTACGGGGTCATTTTGCCGAGTTCCTTAACGAGAGTTCTTCCGCGCGCCTTAGCATGCTCTGCTCGCCTACCTGTGTCGGTTTGCGGTACGGGCACCTTCACCTGGCTAGAGGCTTTTCTTGACAGCCGGAGTACATGACCTTCGCTACTATAATTTTCGCTCCCCATCACAGCCCAGCCTTMATGATYSRCGGATTTGCCTAYSRATCAGCCTCACTGCTTAGACGGACTATTCCATCAGTCCGCGTCACTGCCCTTCTGTGTCACCCCATTGCTCATAACGGTTTACGGTGGTACAGGAATTTCAACCTGTTGTCCATCCACTACGCCTTTCGGCCTCGCGTTAGGTCCCGACTTACCCTGAGAGGACGAGCCTTCCTCAGGAACCCTTAGGCTTTCGGCGGACAAGATTCTCACTTGTCTTTTCGTTACTCATACCGGCATTCTCACTTGAA
>NZ_JBFUHJ010000733.1:0-1634 GCF_056402455.1 Paenibacillus sp. P4_A7
CTATGCGAGCAATAAAAAGGTTGTCATATATGGAACATCGATTACGYAAGGCGGCTGTGCTACAAGACCGGGCATGGCATACCCGAATATTATGAGTCGTTCCATCCCGCTTGAGTTTATTAACCTTGGTTTTTCTGGCAATGGGAAAGGTGAAGCAGAGCTTGCTCGAACGATAGCCKATATACAGAATCCTGCACTTCTCGTTCTAGATTATGAAGCAAATTCGGGTACAGTTGAGGAATTAGCAGCTACATTGCCGCCATTTATTCAAATCCTTCGAGAACGTCATCCGATCGTTCCGATTTTAGTCATTTCTAATATTCGCTATGCAGATGTCCGTTTTAACGAAGTTAAAGCGAAATTTCATGAAGACAGAAGGGAAATTCAGAAATCAACAGTGGAAAGGTTGAAGAGTGAAGGAGATTCTAACATCCATTTCATGGATGGCTTCACCTTGCTGGGTGATGAAGATGCTGAAGAATGTACAGTTGACGGCGTTCACCCAACAGATCTTGGCTTCAAAAGAATGGCTCAATCGCTTGAGCCCATTTTTCGAGAGCTGCTAAAGGAAGTTTTGTAATTTCAAAAGATGATTAGACTTTGGTTGATATGAAATCAGCCAATATAGTCAATAAGGTCATCGATATTTTTCTTAGCCCTATTATTTAGTGATTTCTTGTCCCTCAAATCAAACAGCTTCAATTCATGCCCAGGGTCAATAACTAAGGGCTTGGAAATGATATCTTCAAGTATTCGCAAAGTGGCTTGATAAGAGCGATATAACAAATCATTCGTCATAATTTCTTTTGAGGCTTTTATTATATGGATCATATTTTCTGCGTACATTAATTTAACGATACTATCTGAACCCATAATATGTTGAGACACAAATGAAATAACATTTTCGAGAATCAAGCTGTCCTTATAATATTTAGCGACAGCATCAAGTTGCGATAACGCATTCCAGTTCATTATGGATAACTCGCTACTAATTCCGTTAATCATTTCTTTGTACCATTCTACTTCAAGCTCTTTTTCAACTTCAAATGTCTTGTACGTTTCGAGTTTTCCTTCACGATGCATATGAAAAAAACTTCCTTTATAGGTGAAAAACAGTTCTTTTGCTGGTTGTATTTGATTTTCCATTTTATCCCCACATTCATTTATTTAAACGCTTTGTTCTTTATACACTGATAGTTTACCATATAAAGAACCTGGCGAGATTAATCTCATCAGGTTCTAGTTTTATATTAACTTCAATTCATGTCTTATGGACCAAAGATTTGGAATTTAAATAGTGAAAAGTTCATATAGGCTTTTACCAAGGTAACTCTCCAACCAAAGGCTGCACATATCGACCTGTATTATTGATATCGACTTCTTTTGTCCATTCATAGATGTTAAGTGCAGCTATTGCTGGATCCGTATTGGCATCAGTCGACCTTCCCCTAGTTAATAACTGACCAGGATGAATAGCACAAACAAGAATATAATAGGTCATCTAATCATTAACAAGCATTGGCCCAAGCGGACCATCCTCACTAATTATATCTTGAAGCTCATAGACCGAAATAGGAAAATACAAAAAGCCAAACACATAGGGTACCAACTCATAAAGCTGAAAATAAATAACA
>NZ_JBFUHJ010000734.1:0-1625 GCF_056402455.1 Paenibacillus sp. P4_A7
CTCCTGATGTTTCAGTTGGTGTAAATCATAAATAGAGAGCAGATGTTGAAACCATTCTTTTTGTGTAGTGAAGTCCGAATCTTTGAATAGTTGGTCGATCTTTTCTTTCAGTTCTGGAACGACCTTTACTCCGAATGTTTTATCCGCCATAGATATCGCACAGCTCCTTGAAATGGTTAACTGAGTAACCGTTGATTTGATTGAGGTTAACTGGTTTTTGAAGTTAACTTGGCAGTCATTGGTCCTTGTTCTATCTTTACGCTTGTAATTTCCAAATATGAAGGTTTTTTAGAAGGGGATATCGAATAGAAACTACTAAACTGTTACTATTGAACTAGCTACAACAGGCAATTGGGGCTTAAACGTTTAAAAAATGGATTGAGGGTGAAATACATTGAAAGCTTCAGAGACAAATTTCCTTAAATTTCTACAAGGTACGAAGCAATTCATTATTCCTATTTATCAACGGAAGTATAGTTGGACTATCCATCAATGCAAACAATTATGGAATGATATTGTCCGAGCATCTTCTGATGATCAAATAAAAGGGCACTTTGTGGGATCTATTGTATATATCGAAAAGGGGTTATATCAGATTTCTTCAGTTCCACAATTACTCGTGATTGATGGTCAGCAGAGGATGACGACCCTGAATTTGTTGCTCTTGGCGCTCGGAAAAGCAATTGAGGAGCGAGAGGAGCGTCAAGAGATAACTAGAAAGAAAATTATGAATTATTATCTGGTTAACAGCGAAGAAGAAGGCGACGCCTACCATAAGTTGCTGTTAACACAAAGTGATAACGAAACGTTAATTCGTCTCGTTCTTGACAAGGAACTACCCGAAGAGTATTCACAACGAGTTTTTGAAAACTACAATTACTTTCTTGAAAATCTGAGAAAGTCAGATACTGACCTGAATGAATTATATAGAGGGTTATCGAAGTTAATTGTCGTAGATATTTCTTTGGATCGGGATCATGACAATCCTCAACTGATTTTTGAAAGTTTGAACTCGACGGGTCTCGATTTGTCTCAAGCGGATTTGATTCGCAACTATGTATTGATGGGATTAGAACCGAAAGAGCAGGATCATCTGTATCAGTCATACTGGTATCCGATGGAGAAGAGTTTTGGTAATCTTAACGATTCTAATGTATTTGACCGTTTCATGCGTGATTACTTGACGGTAAAAACAGGACGAATACCTAACATTAATGATGTATATTCCAGTTTCAAAAGTTATTCATACAGCTTGAAGGACATATCTATTGAACAAATCGTTAAGGATATTTACTGCTACTCAAAATACTTTGTTAAATTAGCATTCCAAAAAGAAGCTGACATAGATATTAATCAGATATTTTCAGATATAAACACTTTAAAAGTGGACGTATCCTACCCATTTTTATTGGAGGTTTATGATGACTTTGAGAACGGAAAAATATTGAAAGAAGAATTTGTTGCAATTTTAAAATTGGTTGAATCTTATGTTTTCAGACGTGCCATTTGTGGAGTTCCAACAAACTCATTGAATAAAACTTTTTCCAATTTAACAAAGGAAATTGATAAAGCAAATTATTTGGAAAGTGCTCAAGTAGCATTTATTAATAAAGATTCTTATAAAC
>NZ_JBFUHJ010000735.1:0-1618 GCF_056402455.1 Paenibacillus sp. P4_A7
GTTCATTTGAAAGCTGTGAAATATGAACGAGACCATCTTTGTTTGGCAGGATTTCAACAAAAGCACCAAACTTCTCTACACGTTTAACCGTGCCGAGGTAGATTTCGCCAATAACAACTTCCTTCACGATACCTTCGATAATCGCTTTAGCCTTTTGGTTCATCTCTTCGTTTGAAGAAGCTATGAATACCATACCGTCTTGTTCGATATCGATTTTAACGCCAGTTTCTTCAATAATTTTGTTGATAATTTTGCCGCCTGCGCCAATAACATCACGGATTTTGTCCGGGTTAATGCGAAGTGTCAAAATTTTCGGTGCATATTTAGAAAGGTTTGTCCGTGATACCGGCAAGCTTTCAAGCATTTTTTCAAGAATATGAATGCGGCCTTGACGAGCTTGCTCAAGCGCCTGCTTCAAGATCTCACGGCTAATGCCCGCAATTTTGATATCCATTTGAATAGCTGTAACGCCAGCAGCAGTACCTGCAACCTTGAAGTCCATATCGCCAAGATGATCTTCCATACCTTGGATATCAGACAAAATAGCAAAGTGGTCGCCGTCTTTAATTAGACCCATTGCGATACCTGCAACAGGTGCTTTAATAGGAACTCCTGCATCCATCATAGCAAGCGTACTTGCACAAATACTAGCTTGTGAAGAAGAACCGTTTGATTCTAACACTTCAGACWCAAGACGTATCGTATAAGGGAATTCTGCTTCAGATGGAATCACCTTGGATAATGCACGTTCACCTAAAGCTCCATGACCAATTTCGCGACGGCCTGGCGGACGAAGCGGACGAGCTTCACCAACGCTAAACGGCGGGAAGTTGTAATGATGCATGAAACGTTTCGTTTCTTCTAATGAAATGCCATCCAATATTTGAACGTCACCCATTGCGCCAAGTGTACAAATGCTCAGTGCTTGTGTTTGACCACGTGTGAATAAACCAGAACCGTGTGTGCGCGGCAGAAGCGCAACATCGCAATCAATTGGACGAATCTCTTCCAATGAACGGCCATCAGGACGGATTTTATCATGTGAAATAAGTCGACGCACTTCTTCTTTGACAATGTCATAAAGGGCATCTTTCACATCGGATAACAATTCAGGCGTATCAGCATATTGCAATTCGAAGTGAGCTGCAGCTTCGCTGTTTACCGCGTCGATTGCGTCTTGACGGGCATGCTTTTCTTCGACTTTGATAGCTTGAACTAGTTTTTCTGATGCAAATGCACGAACGTCTGCATTAACTTGCTCGTTTATCATTTGAAGCTTTACTTCCATTTTCGGTTTACCCGCAATGGCTTGCAACTCTTCGATTTTAGCAACGATTTTTTTGATTTCATCATGACCGAACATGATCGCTTCAAGCATCACATCTTCAGAAACTTCATTTCCTTCAGCTTCTACCATCATGATTGCATCTTTAGTACCTGCAACAACTACGAATATATCCGTTTGTTGCTCTTGATCAACTGTTGGGTTAATAATAAATTGACCATCAACACGGCCAACACTTACGCCACCAATGGGTCCATCAAAAGGAACATCTGAGATCGAAAGTGCAGCTGAAGTACCGATCATAGCCGCGATTTCTGGAGGACAGTCTTGATC
>NZ_JBFUHJ010000736.1:0-1618 GCF_056402455.1 Paenibacillus sp. P4_A7
TAATTTATGAAACATTTTACAAAATTATACGTAAGAGCGAATAACTCATGAAGAAACGAGGACCCTTCTTGCTTATAAATCGATGGCGAAATAAATTATCCATTGCTTCACTGTTGGCGGCAGCGGCATTAATTCTGGTTACGTTTGCAGGAATGTTTGGTGCACCAACGGAACGAACGAGCGCTGCATCCGATATTGGCCCGGCCGTTTACATTGTGCCTGTAAAGCAAACCGTTGAATCTGGACTTCAATCGTTTTTGGAAAGAGCTTTTAAAGAAGCGGAAGAAGCCAAAGCAGAGCATATTATTCTTGTCGTTAATACGTTAGGCGGCAAAGTGATTAATGCCGCGGATATAGGTGATCTTATTCGATCGAGTGAGATTCCAACAACAGCATTTGTAGAAAGCAAGGCCATGTCAGCTGGTACGTATATTGCGCTTAATGCGGATCAGATTGTTATGCAGCCTGGAAGCACAATCGGAGCTGCTGCTGTCGTTGACAGCTCAGGCAAACTGACAGATAATCCGAAGATCATTTCATATTGGGTATCTAGAATGATGGCTACTGCAAAGGAAAACGGTCGTGACGATCGAATTGCTGCCGCGATGGTCGATCCGAATATAAGTCTTGAGCTTAAGAATAAGATCGGTAGAGACARGCTTAAAGGTGATATTCTTACCCTAACTGCAAGCGAGGCTGAAAAAGTGGGCTACTCGGACTACACGGCAAAATCAGTTGACGAGGTAGTAGCATGGCTTGGCCTTGAAGGCCGGACGCAAATCGAGTTAAATCCTTCCATTGCGGAAAATGTGGCAAGATGGCTAGTTAATCCAATAGTAAAGACGATATTGCTCATACTCGGTATTGCTGGTATTGTGATTGAAATGTTCGTGCCTGGCCTTAGCTTCCCGGGAATCATAGGGGTTTTGTCATTTGGGCTCTATTTCTTTGGTCATTTTGTAGCAGGATTTGCTGAAGTAGAATCAGTTGTACTGTTTGTGCTTGGCCTAGGGTTGTTAATATTAGAAGTATTCGTGCCAAGCTTTGGAATATTGGGCTTCCTTGGCAGTACAGCATTGATTACAGGGGTTGTGATCGCAGCATCTGATCCAAAGTCCGCATTTATCTCCATCATGGTTGCACTTGCTGTAGCCATTATTATAATTACGATTTTTGTGAGGATGAATCGAGTGAGAGGGATATGGAACAAATTTATTCTACGCGATAAGTTGACCACGGAGGAAGGTTATTTGTCCGCCGAGGTAAAAGATTCTTTACTAGGCTTAGAAGGAGTTACAATCACAGCGCTCCGTCCTGCCGGGACCGTTCAGATCGGTGACGAACGTGTTGATGTTGTAACCTCGGGTGAGTTTGTGGACGCAAAACGTACAGTTAAAGTCATTAAAGCAGAAGGAACTTGGGTAGTTGTGAAAGAAGTAGTAAAGTAGTTGTGAAAGAAGTAGTAAAATAGAAACAAACAATATAAACATATGGAGGGGTATATTCAATGACATTAGATCCATTAGTTTCTGTATTAATCATAGCTGTAGTCGTAATTATAGTTCTGTCTGTATTTTTAAGCTTCTTCCCTATTATGCTATGGATATCCGCATTAGCA
>NZ_JBFUHJ010000737.1:0-1616 GCF_056402455.1 Paenibacillus sp. P4_A7
AATTGAACCTGTACAGGGTCTGAAACCTACTTCCAATCCTTATGATTGTTTCACCAGATTGTAGATATAATCGGGCCGTTCGGATCGAAGATCTAGCTGAAGAGAATTAGTTCAAGCTGTTCAAGAGTGCTTTAATTTGAGGGTTAAGGTTCAAAACATTCAGAATGATCGTCAGAGCCTCCGCACGTGTGGAGGTTCCTTTCGGATCAAATACCCTTTAATTATCAGTAAATCCTAAATTTCGCTAAAGAAAGCGGGTTTGTTTATTTCAAGATTGCTTTAGCTGCGATTGCAAGGTCTACAATATCCACCTTGCCGTCTTTATTTACATCCGCTTTCTCATTCCAACCTGCCTGATCTTGTTGTTTGCCGTAAGCTGCTGCAACAATAGCCAAGTCACCAATAGTCATATTTCCATCACCATTGACATCCGTATTGATTTTCATCGTGTCAAACACTTGAATGGCGCCTTCCAATGCAGCTTTCGCGCTATCTACCTGCTGCTGAGTGGCATTCGGATCGTTTGCTGTCACTTTGGCTTCAGTGATTGCCGATTGCAAAGGCGCTTTGGATCCATTCACATACAGGCCGTGCTCATTGCCTTCCACTGCTGCATCGTACTTCACTTGAGCACTTGCGATCGTTGTGTTCAAGAGCCACTTATCTACCGGTATACTAGGTACAGTTATTTGGATCTCGCGGGAGGCTCCGCCGACCTGCAGCTCATTCCCCTCTGCATTGGCAATCACAACATTATCAACAGTAATTGTCGTTGCCTCTGTTGCAGATTTGGCTGTAAAGTTGAAAGTCAACAAATCGCCTTCGGCAAGTACCCCTTGGTTCGCTTCCACGCTGGAAGCAATAATCCGAATTTGACCCGGCGCTGTCTCCTCTTGGTCAATGACTTGGAATCCATCTTTCAGCGATGTAACCGAATCGAATTGCAAATTCGCTGGATTATAATGCAGAGTCAAATCTTGGGCATACATTCGCTGGTATACACTTTCTGTTACGCTGGTCAATCCCATCTTTACATCAAATGTTTGACCAGAGTTCACCTGCTGTAAACCTGTCAATGTAGACTCTGGTGTTGCTGGCGCTGGCGGTGCAACCAGCTCAAACCAGTTAATATTCCATCCTCCTACTTCTACGTACAGCCTTATCGTATGACTGCCGGCAATTAAGGAAACTTCGTCGGATACGGTCTTCCAAGTCTGCCAACCTCCGGTTGACGGCAACGATGTTATTTTTTGAGAAATACCATCTACAAGGAAATTGACTTTGCCTGTACCACTGTTTACAGCTACCCTGTAGTTTAACTTATAAATTCCTGTCTCTGGCACATTAACCGTATAGTCCATCCAGTCTCCCGGATCTGTATATCCTACATCCTTTGTACCCTCAGAGCTGTTCTCTGTCTGAATCCCAAACATAGCAATATAATCTTCCGCTTCTACTTTACCAACAAATTGCACAGTTACGCTAATGCTTGTTGTCAAAGGCACGTTATTGGGATTTGCCACCCCAGTTGGCAAAGTTACAGTTCCATTTACAGTGAAGGTCTGTGCTGTCATTACAGTGGGATCATAGTTTGAAGCATCTACATTCCATGTCAC
>NZ_JBFUHJ010000738.1:0-1615 GCF_056402455.1 Paenibacillus sp. P4_A7
CCCTTATACCAGAAGGATACGGTAAAGCTGTCATGACCAAAATTCAAGCTATGCGTCGTACGGACATAATTGCTGTTTCCGCTTTCTAAATGCAGCGCTTTGGTCCCGGGCAATACACCGTCAACATAATGGTAGTCTCCGTTTGCTGCCAACAATTGCTCTTGATCTGCATCGTCCTTTAAATGATCATTGAATGTAAGCGATGCAATAAGGGGGTTGGTATTTAATACTGCGCCTGTGGGCAATGAAGTTTTACTGTCACCATTTGAATGTGAAACTACAACGCGTAATTTTTTTCCAATATCATTTAATGTTATGGTGTAGCTGCCCGATGTCCCGCCCGATTTCACATTAATATATTGGTCGCTCATACGTGATTCCTGTACTTGCCATTGAAAGGTTGGGTTGTTGCCCATTAAATCATCAATGATATCACTAGCTGTAATCGTTTGACCGTAAACCGGCTGCATGTTGTCGATTTCCCCCGATACAATTTTTTTAGGATAAAATTGTCGATGAACACCATATGCCCTCAATCTTGAAATCCCAAAATGTGTTTGATTCTTTCGATGTAAGTACGAAGTGATCCCATTGCTCGAGTACATCGGAGCTGCTATCTTAGCACTACTATAACACACTTGGCTTTGAGCGGAACTCATCGATTATATAGATCATGCGCAACCAGATACGAAGCGCTGAAAGGAGCTATACAATGCACGTACTAGCGCGGAACGATGTAATTCCAGAGTAAAAACCTACTTGACGGCAGATGGCCTGCATATATGGGGCATTCAGAAAGAAAGCAGAAATTCTGCAGGTCTGCCCAATTTCAGAATCGAACTATTTAGAGACCTTGGAAGCTATTAGATTATTCTGTCTTTTGGATAAAAACTGATTTATGCAAAATGCTCAAGTGAAGATTGTGATCGATCAAGCCAAGATTGCTGCACATGTGGTTAGAAGATTCAGCCTGCAGCCAGGTGACGTAGCTCTCTTAGGACATTCACCAGCGATAATGGTTTACACCCAATGCAGGAGGAAGCGGAATCTCTAAACTTCCTCACCATCACACTCCAGCGAATTGTGGTTTTGCATAGCCACGCCTCGCCTCCACCAATACCATGAGAAAGAGCACCGTATTAGGCAATGTCATTAAGTTAAGGCGCAGGGCTAAAAATCAAGAACAAGAGCAGGTTATCGAAAAGATAGCCCGCTCTTTTTTTGCACCAAAAAGAGAAATAGGACTTGACAAGTAGATGAAATGGTGTGGCGAAGCCCCTTGAAAAACGAGGAGGTTACGCCGATGAATGAGTACGCRAATTCGCTAAAAGAAACRCTGACATCCCTCATACGAGAAATGTCAGCSGCACCAGCACCTTATGTCAAAAAACCTGAACAAGATTTTACCCGAAAGAAAAAGYTACCCTTTGAAACGGTTATGCAACTCCTGATCTCAATGGGGGGCAACAGCATATATAAGGAACTCTTGGAATCGCAGGGCTATGACGTAAACACCGCAACCACTTCTGCTTTTGTCCAGCAGAGGAATAAAATCCTGCCRTCCGCTGTGGAATTCTTGTTTCACAAATTTACGCAATCGTATACGAATATCAAA
>NZ_JBFUHJ010000739.1:0-1612 GCF_056402455.1 Paenibacillus sp. P4_A7
ATTCGAGCTCGGCATTCAAGCGAAGCAGGATGCTTGGATCGCAATGACGATTGCTGCAGTTGCCGGTTTGTTGTTAACTTTCATTTACGTGTGTATTCAACGACGCGCCTTAGAAGCGGGACTAGCTGAGCTTTTAGTAATGCATTTTGGACGGTGGATTGGCGCGGTATTAGGCCTCATGTATGCGGGTATGTTTGCTTATGAATCGATGAGAAATGTGCGAGATGTAGGTGAGCTTACCCCTATTGCACTGCTGTCGTTCACGCCTCGTTGGATTATTATGCTGCTGATCATTAGTGCCGCGGCTTATACGGTTAGCAAAGGGATTGAAGTGTTTGTTCGTGTTGTTCAACTGCTGTTTCCTATTGTTGTGATTAGCTATACCCTCATCATAATACTGCTGTTCATTGCGAATTTGCCCCGTATAAATCAATTGCTGCCTATGTTCGAGAATGGGGCAGCACCAATTATTAAGGCGGCTTTTCCGGACTTGCTTTCGTTTCCATTTGGACAAATGATCATTTTTCTTGTGTTCTGGAAGCATCTTAGCGAGAAGAAAGCATGGGGTCGGAGTACGTATTGGCCGCAAATCGCAGTGTCCGCTTTTCTCGTATTTATGAATATGCTCGTCATGTGCGTGCTTGGACCGAGTTTAGCAGCGGTAACGGCGCTTCCGCTGCTGGAGGTTGTGCAGTTGATTAGGTTGGCTAACTTTCTAGAGAGGCTCGATGTCATTGTCACTTTGTTATTATTTATAGGGCTTTATGTGAAAATGACTGCCTTATACATGGCGTCCGTATTTACATTCAGCGCTGCAACAGTCATCCCCTATCGATATTGTGTTATGCCGATAGGCGTGATCATCTATTTTACATCTTTTTTGGAGCCAAACAATACGTATCATCTATGGTTTGGATTTGAAATATCGCTGAAGCTAATACCGTTCTTTCAAATCGCGGTGCCTCTGCTCATGCTTATAGTTGGTGTTCGAAAACGATATAAAACGGCTGGATAGAGGAGTCGTAATGCTGCTATACAAAAAAATACTAGCATTCTGATAGACTTTTGCTATACAATTAAAGGTATTGACGAAACCGAATATGTTCCGGGGAGCTGGTTAGGCCGGCTGAGAGGGGATTATCTGTACAATTCCGACCCGTTAAACCTGATCTGGATAATGCCAGCGTAGGGACAGAAGCTCTGTTTATTTTGCAAGCTTGATCATAAAGATCAGGATAAGCGAATGATAACAGCTGCACAGCCGAATTTATGGCGTCCTCCGGATTAGGGGGACGCTTTTTTTTATATATAAGAATTTATAAGTTTTCACTTATAAAAGTGCTTATATATCTCCGCGAAACGATTGCTTTTGCCGAAGAGGACGGCGACAGTCGTTTACGCTTGGTGATCGGAATCCATTACCCGGATACTAATGAGGAGTCGTCGCCTTAAACAAATAGAAGTCATGGAGAGGGGAACACAACACATCATGAATAAGAAAAAGGCTGGGCAATCGTCGTGGAAAGTTGTTGGTGCTATGCTCGTGTTTGTATTGGCACTGGCAGGCTGCGGAGCGAATAACACACCATCTACAAACGAACAGGAGCAAGGG
>NZ_JBFUHJ010000740.1:0-1605 GCF_056402455.1 Paenibacillus sp. P4_A7
TTTGAGCAGCGAATAAATGGGATTAAGAAAGGACGTATTGATTATGAATCTACAAGGCAAAGTAGCGGTCGTGACGGGTGGTTCTCGAGGCATCGGTCGTGCAACGTCCATTTTATTGGCTAGACGAGGCGCTAAAGTGGTTGTCAATTACTTATCGAATATCGATGCTGCTGAAGAAGTAGTTTCCGAGATTCGGATAAGCGGCGGTGTAGGAATTGCCATTCAAGCGGATGTTCGACAGAAGGATCAAATGTTGAAGCTTGTCGCGGTTGCGAAGGAGGCCTTTGGCCGCATTGATGTGTTGGTTTGCAACGCGAACATGCATTTCGAAACAAAGCCTTTCGCCGAATTGTCATGGGAGGAATTCTCTCAAAAACTAAATGATGAATTAAATGCGGCTTTTGTGACGACAAAAGCCGTTATCCCGACCATGACCCAGCAAAAGTTTGGTCGAATAATTTATATTTCAAGCACTTTGAGTAGAGATCCTTCACCTTATATGATTGCTCATGGTACGGCGAAGGGCGGTCTTAATACTTTTTCAATGTATATTGCCCAAGAATTCGGACCAGATGGCATATCTGCTAATGTTGTTGCACCTGGTTTGGTCCAAACGGATGCAACCGCCTTTTTGACAGAGCAAGAGAAACAGGTAATTAGTAATTTCACGCCACTAGGTCGCGTAGCCGAACCAGAAGATGTTGCAGGAGTTATTTCTTTTTTGGCAAGTGACGACGCTCGTTTTGTGACCGGGACATACACTCCAGTTACGGGCGGACTCTCGATGGAGTAACGGAACCAATAATCACTAATTCTATGTATAAAAGCTTGATCATGAAGCACTCTATACATGATCAGCAAAATATGGATAGGTTGGTGATTTTCATTCATACAAAAAAAGTCAGACAGTTTCTGTTGATAATTTTTATAATGATTGCTGTTTCGGGCTGCCAAAAACAGGAGTTAACACATAAAGAACAAGATTTAGTCCGAGTAAAATCGATAAACGGTGAAAACAAAAAGAAAGTCGTTTTTCTGCTTATCGATTCATTAATGGCTCAAGCAATTGATAGAGGCATAAAGGAAGAACAACTTCCCACCTTCCAGTTTCTGATTGAACATGGCCAATATTATAAAGATATGGTCAGTTCTTTTCCTACAATGTCCGTGACGATTGATAGTTCTCTGTTTACAGGTACATATCCGGATGGTCATCGTGTACCTGGCTTGATCTGGTATTCGACGAAAGAAAAAAGACTCGTTAATTATGGAACTGGGCCAATGGAGGTGATCAAGCAAGGCGTTGACAATGTATTGGTTGACGCGTTAGTCAACTTGAATGGCAAACATTTAAGCCGACAGCTGCCTACCATTTACGAGGACTTGGCAAAGCGCGGGTTGAAATCCGGCAGTATTAACGGTTTGATTTATCGTGGCAACTCTGATCATACTTTATCGATCCCACTCTGGATACAAGGCCCTGCTTCATTACCAAAAACAATTCCTGTAAAAGGACCGGATTTTTTAGCGCTGGGTTCATTGTCCGATCCACTTAAAGGCATTCAAAAGCTGCCTAACGGTTTAACCAGTCGCATGGGTTTAAAC
>NZ_JBFUHJ010000741.1:0-1602 GCF_056402455.1 Paenibacillus sp. P4_A7
GTTTTCCTTCCGCACGCTTTTTATCGTAGTAAGCTCTTAATTTCTTGTTTCTATTACTACGAATACCACATCGCACAGCTTGATACAGGGCTGTACGAAGCCTTCTGGAGCCATGTTTCGTGATTCTATTTTGGGTTGCCACAAACTTACCTGAAGCAAATACACTGGGATCAACACCAGCAAAGGCCACCAGCTTCTTTGCGTGATCGAACCGATCGATTTCCCCAATCTCAGCCAAAATTGTTGCAGCGATTTTAGTGCTGATACCGGGTATTGATTGGATTAAATCATATTCAAGTAACTCTTCAGCCAGGGTCTCTATCGATTTCTTAAGGTCTGCTAGATGGTCCTGGTATTGAAGAAGCAATTTGATGAGCAGCTGCATGGAGATCAAATGACTTGGAAAAGCCGTCTCCTTAAAGGGATTTCGCCTTGCTGCAGCCGCTAGGATTTGAGCGCGTTCCAAACACCATGAGACGGATCTGCCGCGTCCAGTAAGACGTTGGATTTCAGTTGTAATTTCCTTCTCGGACATTTCTAGGACCCCTTTAGACGTCGGGTGTAAAGCTAGAAATCGAAGCGAAACTTTCGAATASAGGTCACCGAACACGCCATGGTATACAGGAAAAACCTGATCTAGAATAGCCTGGAACTGCAGCTTCGCTTGAACATACATACCCGTTAAAGATTCATGCTGACGAGTGAGATAGCGTAGATTCATGAGATGCTGACCCCGTTTTTTGATGGGTTCAAACTCTTCTTTATAGAACAGCGCTCCAAGTTGATAGGCATCAGCAGCATCCGTCTTGACCCGTCTCAAATTAGTTTTTTTTGCTTCATATGAGATTAACGGATTAATGACGATGTACAGATACTGGTGCTCATCCAGAAACTGAACAACAGGGCTATGATAATGGCCTGTTGCCTCCATTACAATGCAAGGGCTCATCCCTGCAGCTGATTCCACTGCTCGAACATAATTAAGAAAAGACGATAATCCCTCTAGATCATGATTAAATCTAAARATCTTCCCRTGAGGTACTCCACGGTCTAAAAAAGCTTGTGCATGGYTCTCTCCCTTGGACACATCCAAACCAATGACTGGATTCATGACATCACTCCTGTAGTATTTTCACCGGCAACCCCTAACCTTCTTGTCTTCCACACTATCGCATGTGATACGGGATCAACGTCCCAACCAGCCTAACCATGGTTGAACAAGTAGGGGGGATGAACAGAATAGCTCTCGGGATCCAAGTCCCACGGGCAGAAACGTTCGATCCCCGGCTACCGCTATTTTACGACCACACAAAAATGAGGTCCACCAGAAAGATCTGGTGACCTCATAATACGAACGGGCAGGATAGTTTAAGTGCGTCAAGTTAAGTCATGTCATTTAGCAGGTGGAAATCCTGCTTGGGAAGACTCTAGCCAGGTCACCAATAGCGAGTCTTGGAGCTTTAAGGGTAACCTTACGGTTTAAGCGTAGACAGTCAGATAGTAGGCCGTGTGATTGAGCCTCGAAAGAACTGCAAAAATGGGAAGGTCGACGGATTTTAAACTCTCGGAAGACTACAGGATAAGCAGCGTAACAGGCGAGTT
>NZ_JBFUHJ010000742.1:0-1599 GCF_056402455.1 Paenibacillus sp. P4_A7
GGGTGTGATGCTTGGCGCTGTCAAAGGTTAAAGGGTGTGATGCTTGGCGCTGTCAAAGGTTAAACCACATAATGACGACAGAATAAACGGATTCGAGAGCAGTCCATGAATAGAAAAAATGTATGGGATCATAAGCAATCTATGAAAAAACAAGGGGGATAAACATGGAAGATAAAATGAAAAAAAGTACGTTAATGGCAGTGGTGACTGTGTTGGCAGCAGGGACGTTACTTGCTGCTTGTGCTAAGCCAAATGAAGAGGTTAGTGGAAACTCGGTCTCGCTGGAAAAAGAGGGAGCAGCAGCGTCATCCTCAACAGCAGAATCAGAGAAACGGGGCAAGATAAGCATGTCCCTCTATGACCGTGGCAATACGCCGCCGGAGGAAGGGACGATTACGAAAAATCGCTGGACCAAATGGATTAATGAGAATGGGCCCGCGGATGTGGAGTTTATCGCCATTCCTAGATTTGAATCGAAGCAGAAGTTTAATACGATGTTTGCTTCTGGAGAAGCTCCGGACGTGATCAACGAATTTGAAACGGGCTATCGGGATCAATTATACAGCCAAAAGCAGCTGCTGCCGCTGGAGGATCTGATCAAAGAATATGCACCGAACTACAGCAAATTGTTGGAAAAGTATCCGATGATGCGCCAGATCGGTACAAAACCTGACGGCAAATTGTACGAAATTGGGCGGGTTATTCCAAACTCCGTACAAGTAGCTGCATACATCCGTACCGACTGGCTAGACAAACTTTCGTTACCCATCCCGCAAACGCCTGAAGACCTGCTGAAAGTAGCAAAAGCGTTCACTGAACAAGATCCGGATGGCAATGCGAAGAAGGACACATACGGCTATTCACTCGCCTATTTAGGGGATGAGGCCATTGATGCTATGTATGGAAATACGATGTTCATTAAAGATGACAAGCTGGTCGAAGATGATGCGAGAATGAAAGCGGCTATTTCTTTTAAGAAACAACTGTTCGACGACGGAGTTGTTGATCGTGATTATTTGACGGATAAAAACGGCGAGAAGGCCAAAAAAGACTTTTTGTCAGGTAAGCTCGGAATCTATGTGGCTGACAATCCTAACGTTGATTTATTAACGACACTCCGCAGCACCAATAAAGAGGCAACAATTGCCCCTATGTTGATGCCGAAGACAGAGTTTGGACAATACACGATCCGAATGTCCAATCCGCTTCAGATGACAACGGTAGTTTATGCGGGTGCAAAGGATCCGGTCGCTGCTGTGAAAACGATTGACTTCATGTTGGCTGAATCAACGTGGAAAATGCTGAAATTCGGTACCGAAAATGTACATTGGAAAAATGACGAGCTTGGGTGTCCTCGGGTGATGAATCCGGATTTGCGTAAAATTGAGATGAGCTATAACACCGATATGTTCATGGTATCGACAACCATTGATGCCAAGGATATATGTAATGTTCCTGTTGTGAACAAGGATATTCCTAATGCCGAGGAATGGTACACAATCAGAAATGCAACACGTGATCTATACGAAAATCCCGAAGTTCCGCTGTACACGTTAACACATAGTGAGCATATGCCTACGCTTCCAGCTGATTTGTTAA
>NZ_JBFUHJ010000743.1:0-1557 GCF_056402455.1 Paenibacillus sp. P4_A7
CTTGATCGTAGCCTCTATCGATTTCGGAGCTGGATTTTATGCTTATTACGGGAGAGTAATCGGAATTGAATCGGTTATCGCTCCTGTGATTTCTAGATATTTGTCTCCGGTATGGGAAGTGACAAACGTATTTTTTGTCTTCTTTTTCGTTGGGATTGTCGGTTTTTTTCCAGACACCGCCTATTACTACGGAACAGCACTGTTGGTCCCCGGAAGCATAGCGCTTATTTTACTTGCAATTAGAGGATCTTATTATGCGTTTGCTAATTATGGCGCCAAGAAAAACAACTTCTATTTGCTTGCATATGGAGCGACTGGATTACTGATACCAGCAGCATTATCAACCGTTTTTACAATATCGGAAGGTGGTTTTTTGTCCGTTAGCGAGAACACCGTCACCTTGTTGTTGCAAGAGCTGTTTTTTAGTGCTTATTCTTGGGCTGTCGTCCTGCTTGCTATATCAAGTGTTTTGTTTATAAGCTCGTCCTTCTTAACGTACTACGCTTCACGAGCGGAAGATAAGAGGGCTCTTGAATGGCTGCGTTCTTTTGCATTATGGGGCGGAGTTCCGACTATCATATCCAGCCTCTTTGTTTTTATAGCACTGCGTAATCATAATCGGGTACATTTTGAACAAACCTTGGATGTGTGGTGGATGTTCGCCTTGTCGTTTATTTGCTTTATCGTAGCGATTTGGTTCATCTGGCGGCGTGAAAGATTTGGGATGGCATTTTTACTCGTTATGCTGCAATTTGCTTTCGCCTTCTTTGGTTATGGCAGCTCTCATCTGCCATTTCTTCTCTATCCTTATTTAACACTTTCTACAAGTGTAACCAATCCAGTCATGGGAAGGGCGCTTATCATTGCTTTTATTGCGGGACTATTCCTGCTGATTCCGTCACTGTGGTTATTGCTAAGATTGTTTTTATTTAACATTAAATATGTGAAGGGGGAGTCACCGTGAATACTTTTGATCGACAAGATAAGTGGTTAATGCGGTTATGCTTCATTATCGCTTTTATACTTTTGTTTTCTATTCTGCGGTTTATTTGGAAGTGAAGTTAGAAGCATAAACGGCTGACGCCGTCCTCTGGCGGCACAAGCTTGTTTCGAGGAGAAACATCGCCAGCTTCCCTAATAAATGGGAGTACTGGCGGTTTGGTATGTCTTTCTAGATTATTGGGGTTGTATAATAGATCCATGCCGTGTATTATACCTATAGGGGTATAAGTATAATATTACATTAGGAGATGTTGCGGCATGGAAACAACAAAACAAAAAACAACAATTGTATTATTTAGCGGTGAATACGATAAAGCAATGGCAGCTTTTATTATTGCAAACGGTGCAGCAGCATACGATCATGAAGTGACTATTTTCTTTACATTCTGGGGTTTGAATACGATGCGAAAAGACGAAGTTATAAAAACAAATAAAGGTATTTTGGAAAGAGCATTTGGATGGATGATGCCACGTGGTGCTAATAAGTTAGGGCTCTCCAAAATGCAGTTTGCAGGAATGGGACCTAAAATAATAAAACATGTCATTAAAAAGCAT
>NZ_JBFUHJ010000744.1:0-1544 GCF_056402455.1 Paenibacillus sp. P4_A7
CCTCCGAACTAAGCGTTTGCCATTCAGAAAATTACCTGTAAGCCTGAAAATCAAGCTTACAGCGAATATTTAACTGAAAAAAGCAGCTGTAAGCATTGAAATGATGCTTACAGCTGATCTAACATTGACTTTTCAGCCAGATGACGGGTTTTAAGCTCAAAGAACGTGCTTACAGCCTACAAATCGCTGAAAAAGGTAGCTGTAGGCACAATAACGATGCTTATGGCTTATTTCGCATTGATTTACTGCCTGTGGGATGAACTATACAGATTGAAAGGTTTACTATTGGTAACATTGCAATAATATTAGGGTGTCGTATCGTGAACTTACTAAATATGGGGACGAAAGTGCTGACATGTACCAAATACGGTTTAACGATGGTCTTTTATCTGGCGAAAACTTTTCTTATAACATCAATGGATCTGTGCAAAATGATAAGATTGAGGACGGAATTACCTTTTTGATATCTCATATGAAGTGGGGCAAGATGCGTGATGATTCCATAGATGATGATGATCCCCATCACTACTATAGCTTTGGAGGAGAAGGTAGAGCCAACTTATACTACTACCCTGAAAGCTAAGGTTTACAGCGCTAGGCGTGGGTTTTATTAGAGCTCCCCTTAAATCTTCTGTACCATTGAGCTAACGGGACACGATAGTGTAGGAGCTTGCTACGATGCAGCTACTCTTTAGTAACGGGCAGTTATGCGTGGTTGGCAACACAAAGTAGATACATTTCCTATGAGATTTCAAAGAAAAATCGACATGAATCATGTTTAACATAGTTTTGAGATTACAAGCTAAAAAAAATAAAAAAAATTTACTTCCTTTGTCGATTTCGCTATTGTTCACTCGTCGTATTCATAGAAGGACAAATTCAAGTTGAAAGGTTGTTGAACTTTTATGGGAGCACAAATTCACTCTTATTTGATGTCAGAGGATGCAAGAGGTCAGGCGAATTTTTATGTTGAGTCACTCGGTGGTCAAATTCAGTTTCTCACAACATTCGGTGAGACGCCGGGAACACCTGAGGCGATAAAGGATAAAGTTATGCATTTGGCTTTGACAGTGGCTGGTACGAATACGTTAATGATTTCCGATTCATTCGAGCCAGTTTCGTATAACCGTAGTATCAGTCTTGCTTTGACCTATAACGATGAGTCAGAAGCCAGAACGGCATACTCCAAGCTAAGCCAAGGTGGCGAAAGCAAGTATCTTTTCGCTCWTCAGCCATGGGGTGCTTATTATGGAGAAGTCGTAGATAAATTCGGTGTCACGTGGATGATTACCAAACAGTAAGCTTTCGGAAGGTATGTTCGAAGGTCCCGTGGTATGAAAAACGGTGAGAATACTCAATTAATTCTCCGACAATCATAAACCCTATTAAGCTAACTGGCAGAAGAGTATGGTGAAACGGCTATTTATTATCGTTTTCTCTTTTGCCAGAGTAACACATCCGCTTCACCTACAATATGATGAGTCTAGAAATCTAAAGAGGTGAGCCAATGGCAGTCGTAAAAGCCAGGAAACAGGATATTGATA
>NZ_JBFUHJ010000745.1:0-2523 GCF_056402455.1 Paenibacillus sp. P4_A7
GAGGGTAACAGAGCCCCGAAATATCCTTGATATATAAAATCAGAAATGGCTCTCGTAATAAACATTGACAGCAAATTAGTTATTATGTAGGAGAAGGTAAATGCATACACAACATATGCCATAAATAGCTCCCGATCCAAAAAAGAAACGTTATTTCTAATCAAAAGCCACTGTACGATTGAAATGAGAAGAATACAGGAGAGCATCGGACCGATCGTTACGAGGGATGAATAGGTGAAAGCCTTTGCCTTGTTGACTAACCCCCGTTTATCAAACAGTTTCTTTAATTCAAACCCAATGCCGGCCATCGTTACATCTCCCCATACTTTTCATATATCGCCTTGTAGCTATTTATAAAGGCATCATTCGTATACCTATCCCGAACTCGTCTAAGTCCATTTGCCCCAAACTCTCTACGCATCCGTTCACTGCGACATAAAGTAATAATCGCTTGTCCGATTTGTTCATAGTTCATAACAGGAACGACAAAACCCGCTCGTCCATAATCGTCATCAACTCCATGCAGAAGCTCTTTACAGCTTCCCACATCTGTCGTTACGAACGGTTTTCCAGCAGCCATACCTTCAAGAACGGCTAATGGCTGACCTTCACTAATACTCGTTAATGTAAGAATGTCCATTTTCCCAATATAATCCCGGATATCAATCGTGCCTGTGAACAGGACATCCTGTAATTGGAGAGCATCAACTAATCCCAAGCATTCTTCATAATACTCTGGATCTTCCTCATAAGGACCCATTATATAAAAGACCGCTTCAGGTATTTCATGCTTGACGACTTGGAAGCTGTGAATCATCGTTTTGACATCCTTAATAGGTACCACTCGAACGAGGCCCCCGATCCATATCGGTTCCCCTTTTGCCTTTGCAGGTATATCAGCGAAGCGATCTACCTGAACCCCGTTAGGCGTAATACTAATCTTATTTTCGTCGCAGCCAAGCTCTATCTGAATTTCTTTATTTCTATTAAATAGCGTAATCACATCATCGGCGTACTGATACGCGCAAGAAGATAAGGTATAAAAATATTCAATCCATATATTTTTAAAATACCCTTTCACCMAATCCGCCTTAATGATTTCTTCCTCTCGCTCTCTGGAATAAATGCCATGCTCCGTCAACAGCATCGGTTTGTTATACAAATACTTGCCAAGACCCGCTATGACGCCTGCATATCCAGTAGATACCGCATGATACACATCTGCTTCTGGAACGGAGTCGCGAACAGTAAGAAGCAATGGCAGCACCATTGACCGCACAGTCCAGAACATTTCCGTGAAGGGTATTTGCTCATATTTTTGTTCACAGAGTTCACTCATAATGTCAAAAAAGTCTTTGCTCATTAGGAAATCAGCCGCATTCTTCAGCTTTCTATCCCGGAGCACCTCGAATATTGGCTGCCAATCCATATGCTCTCCACCGCCAAGCAGTGATTTGAGCGCTGTCTTCTGTTCCTCATTAAGCTTAATTCGGTGTCCCCATTCGCCTTCCACACGCAAATAGTCGTCCAAGAACACTTCCTTATTAGCTTAATCCGGCAGTTTTGTTCACGAGTAATTTTTTTGTCGGTTCGAAGTATATAATATAATTTCCCACCCGTGTAATGGTTAATGAAGCCTTTGATTTGATTTTGACCATATTCAAAATGCGGTTCACTCAAAGCATAACGTCCCACTTCCACACTTGCTTCCGTAGCCGTCATATTTCTGAGCCAGCCGTACTTATCTTCAGCAATACCCATAAATTCAGTAAACATATCGTATAATTCGTCCCATGTATAAGGAAAGCTTCGTTCAGGATCTAAAATATCATCCGGATGAATAAAATGAGAGAATACGCCAATTGAAGAAGCTGCATTTGCCATAGCCCACACATTAAACTCTGCTTTCATGAAACCCGAAGTAATACGAGGCAGTTCCACAATTCCATCCTGTGCAACCTCAAATTCTTGCTCATAAGTAATACCCTGTGAATCCCCAGTATATACGGAGGAAATGGATTTCAGCTCTGGCCAAGACGCCTTTAACGCTTCTCGTCCCTCCTCGCTCAAGGTATTGGATGGAGGAACATAGTTATGGAGACTGTAATTGGGTATTGATGATCTCACAAACTTCAAAACCGTTCGAATGGATTCCTCCATATGCGCATTTGAAGTCCATGAATTGTACCCAAATTCCTTTTTCGCTTTCCAGTCATCTGTTAACGATTGATGGTTGTAACCATGAATGCCAATTTCTCCACCGCGCTTCAGCAATTCCCTTCCGAATGTCACTAGATTCAAATTGTCAGATTCCGACTGAACATCAAAGGGAGGCTCCACCTTGTCGTTGTAGCTTTGTATCACCATACCCGTATATTTTAATCCAAAGCGTGTTCCCACCCGAAGCATATCCGGCCACCATATTTCTTTAAAAAACCTGGTTAAGCTTCTCTTATATTTCCGATAAATATCTTCATTGAATCCTAACGGCAAAGGCGCCGGAAAGTCATCAATATACATCAT
>NZ_JBFUHJ010000746.1:0-1486 GCF_056402455.1 Paenibacillus sp. P4_A7
TTTGTGTATAGGGTGAGACCAACTGAAAATAAATACACCGTCTTTTTTTAGGTAAGAAGCGATCCGGCAAAAAGTACCCTCAAGGTCGGTGGTCCAGCCTATGGCATAAATTGAATAAACAAAGTCAAAATAATCCACTGGTATGCCACATTCTTCTTCCATGGGAGAACAGATCAATTTTGCTGAAAGACCACATGCCTTCAAATGTTGTGTTGCCTTTTCGATTTGTTTTTCTGATATATCCACAGCCCATAGTTCAGATGCTTTGCGTTCCCCCTGATATTGCAAGGATTGACCGTTTCCACAGCCTATCTCCAGCATCTTTTTCCCTGAGACATCGCCAAAAAGCTGGCATTTTTCTTCTGAGACAAATGCTCCATAAAAAGGAAGCACGATTGCTCCTAAAAAGTCATTTCCTTTTGTATCCCAATAGAAACTGTTTGTTTTATAAACAGAATTCTTGTCCATGTCGACCGAGATGGCGCTGCCAACCTCGCCAGCGCCTATTATGTTGGTTTTATAAACAGAACTCTTGTCCATGTCGACACCCCCCCAAATATAGTTAATTGTTCGATGATTTGACTACTTATGACCATATTTTAACATAAGCAGTTGAAGATAACTGCCCGTTACTTCAATGAAAACAGGGAGCAGCTACCGTAGTAATCTGCTCCCTGGCTATTCAACAAACGTTTCCCGTTAGTTTAACGTCTTATTAGCAACTTTCGGAGTTGGAAACTCTATAACTTGAATATTAAATAGATCCAAAACCGCAATAATAGCTGAAGCTAAACCGCTATTCCATATCTCATCAATCCAATTTTCTTCAAATTTCTTAGTGCATTCACTAATGAAAGCCTGATCGATAATGATTGGAGATGCTACGGGTATCTCAGAGTAGAGATGTTCCTTAACACCAACTTTATCAACCATCCACTTTAGCCCTGCGTAGACTCCCATAAAGTAGTGATCTGTTGCATTCTCATGTGTAGTTATCCATTCACGCAATTGATATTTTCGCTCCTGAGTCATCTCCACAGTAACAGTGAACATAAAATCAACTCTTTTATAGTTTAATGTGAAACTCCATTTGGAAAAGTCCCCGAACGTGTTGGTTGGCTGCAGTATTGTCGTACTTCAGCTATCGTTGCTTCCGTTTAGAAACTAACCTAAAGTTTCTCGTTAGCTCAAAGGCTATCTGAACGGGGGAGGGTTATTATTCAACTTTCGTCTTCTAATGAAAATTTCATTTACTGTAATTCCAGCTAGTATGGCGACTGGTATCATGTCGTACAAATTAAAATGCTCGTCTACGGTATACCTAAGGAGAAAATAAGTCAATGTACTAAATCCGATAACTCTGAGCACAATCCATCGGTTCATCAACAATCCCCCCACATTTTGAGACTATCCTGCCCGTTAGTTTAATAAAACGAGCAGGCTACCGCAGTGCCTGCTCATCGTTGTGTGCTATTGAACTAACGTT
>NZ_JBFUHJ010000747.1:0-1485 GCF_056402455.1 Paenibacillus sp. P4_A7
GTTTATGATATAATACTAAACGTTATGTGGAAGAATTGGATAGAATGGCATTGAGACAGTTTACTGTACTTTGCAGTTGAAGCTATTTTGCTATCGCAAATTTAAGGAGTGAAAATATTCATGTTCAAGTTGAGCGAGATCAAAGAGTTGATTAAGTTGGTTGATCAAACTTCCGTTCATGAGCTAGAAATCGAAAACGAAGGGACGCGCCTGCTCATCCGCAAGCCTGGCAAAACAGAAGTGGTGAATGTGCAAGCAGCTCCAATGACGCATACATATTCGCAGGTCCCTTTATCTAACGGACAGCAACAGCCGGCTTCACAAGCTGTGCAGCAACCTGCAGCACAAGAGACTGCACCGGTTCGTCCATCAACAGATCATTTGCATCAAATCGTATCTCCGATGGTAGGCACCTTCTATAGCTCGCCTACTCCAGATGCTGCTGAGTTTGTTAAAGCGGGAGACCGTATTAACGAGAAGAGTGTCGTTTGTATTTTGGAAGCAATGAAGCTGATGAACGAGCTTGAAGCAGAGGTTCGCGGTGAGATTGTAGAAGTTTTAGTGACGAATGGTCAGCTTGTTGAGTATGGTCAACCGTTATTTCTTGTTAAAGCAGAGTAATGAGTGAGTTAACGTCCGAACAGGGATAGTTGTCTGAAAGGGGTTCCTACGTGAAATTTCACAAAGTATTAATTGCAAATCGCGGCGAAATTGCAGTAAGAATAATTAGAGCTTGTCGAGAACTTGATATCAGCACAGTTGCTGTATATTCCGAAGCAGATCGCGACTCTCTTCATGTTCGGTTAGCCRATGAAGCTTATTGTATCGGACCGACTGCATCGAAGGATAGCTATTTAAATTTAACAAATATTATGAGTGTAGCAACGATAACTGAATGTGATGCTATTCATCCGGGATATGGTTTCCTAGCTGAAAACGCTGACTTTGCTGAAATCTGCGAGTCATGCAACATTACGTTTATCGGACCGTCCCCTGAAGCAATTAGCAAAATGGGTGACAAGGCCGTTGCAAAGCTTACGATGAAAACGGCTGAAGTTCCTATCATTCCTGGATCTGACGGATTGGTTGAGACTGCGGAAGATGCGATTAACGTGGCCCGGGAAATCGGTTATCCGGTCATCATCAAAGCGACAGCAGGTGGCGGAGGCAAAGGCATACGTATAGCCGAGGATGAAGATACACTCGTTCAACAAATAACTGCTGCCCAGCAAGAAGCTCAGAAAGCATTCGGCAATGCAGGTGTCTACTTAGAGAAATTTTTGACAGGCATGAAGCATGTTGAAATTCAAATTATGGCAGATAAGCATGGTAATGCTGTTCATTTGTTTGAACGCGACTGCTCGGTGCAGCGTAGACGTCAGAAGCTTCTAGAGGAAGCGCCATGTTCGGTGTTATCGCCTGAATTGCGTGAGCGTATGGGGCAAGCGGCAGTTCGAGCTGCTCTTGCGGTTAACTACTCTGGGG
>NZ_JBFUHJ010000748.1:0-1482 GCF_056402455.1 Paenibacillus sp. P4_A7
TTTTTACTGCTCCCGGCGATTGCCCCATATTGGGTGTCTCCGTCAATCCAAAATCATAACAATGTGGCAGTAAAGGCGAAAAATCATATTCATAAGGCAGGATAATCACGATGGAACCTCGTCTGTATCCGGAAGCATTCCACAAATGTTCGTATCCGATTACACATTCCTGATCTAAATTGACCTGATATTTGCCTTTGTCCCAAAAGAGAAATTTGAATTGAGATAAATCCATCGCGGGCGGTGTCATATGGCCGAATGCGCCCTCGAGTGGTTCGGCGGTTCCTTTAAAGACGAACGCTTGCTTTGCAGCAGCCAGCATAGGTTTGATAATTTCATTATGTGCTTTGAATTTATATGTATCTATATCTTGAAACATCCTCTCCCGGTCACTTAAAATTGTAAAAACAAGGGGACAATATTTTGTATTCATAAAATTACTTTTCCATCCTTTTTCAACGCTGTGCGCTTTTTCGGCTAAATATGCAAATCAATAATAACACATACGATTACTCAAAGTATGCATCAAATAGTCCCATCTTGTCTTTCAGGTGAGGGCTCATATAAGCTGAGAATTAAGATTTAAACACACGGCAAGTCAGCGGAAGAGAAGTTGACCAGGGCAGCAACTTATCCAGCGCTTCCGGATCTTTGGGATCTGAAAGCTGAGGGAGTTGCTCGAACAGATACATCAAGTATTTGAACGGGTTCAGTCCATTCTCTTTTGCCGTTTCAATCACGCTATAAATGATTGCGCTGGCTTTTGCTCCGCGGGGAGTGTTCGCGAACAGCCAATTTTTTCTTCCAATAATAAAGGGCTTAATCGCTCGCTCACTTCGATTGTTGTCAATTTCAAGTCGACCGTCTTTCAAGAATCCCGTCAACTTATCCCATTGATTCATGCTGTAAGCAATCGCTTCTCCAAGCTTACTTTTCGGCAATTTGCGAGGACGTTGCTGATGTAGCCATGYCAAATAAGCATCCAGAACAGGGCGACTTCGCTCTAATCGGATCGTATAGCGTTGTTCCGGTATGGCATCCTTCAGTTCTCGCTCAATCGCAAAGAGTTGATTGCAAAAACCGAGCCCTTGCTGGGCAGCCGTTTCCGTTTTATCTTGTGAGGGCGGTAGCGCTTTTAGTGCCTCGTCATATTTGCGACGTGCATGAGCCCAGCACCCAATCAACATGACATCTTTCACTTTGTGGTAGCCGGGATATCSATCCACGTGCAGATAACCGCTAAACCCACTCAAGTAGTTTCGTGGATTCTCTCCACCACGCGTTGGCCGGTAATCATACAGAACGATCGGCGGACCCATGCGACCGGTACGGTACAGCCATAGATACGATTGCGACTCCGCGGATTTCCCTGGTTCGCGTAGAACCTGAAGCGTCGTCTCGTCAGCATGCAGGATGTCTTGTTTCAGGAGATGCTCCTTCATCCGATCTGTGAGCAAGGAAAGCCATTGATCTGCACCGTAC
>NZ_JBFUHJ010000749.1:0-1477 GCF_056402455.1 Paenibacillus sp. P4_A7
GCCTTGCATCGATAACGCCATATGCCAGACGTATCCCGGCGGCGTATGTGGACTTCCGATCCCTTTTGCAGCTTTCCCTTCAAAATAAAACGGGTTTTCTTTGCTTAAAATAAACCGGCGCGTATTTTGATAAATAGGATCATTAACATCCGTGTATCCGATATACGGGATCGATAGCAAGCTTGGTGTACCTGCATCATCAATCAAGCAATAATTGCCGAACCCATCCGTCTCAAAAGCATACATATTCCCGTAAGTCGGGTGATTGTACATCCCGTAAAGCTCAATTCCGTGACGAACATCATCCTCCAGATGCTTCATCTCTTGAACAAATGCTTCATCACGGTACACCCATCTAGCCATCTCCTGCATTTGGGAAAGGGAAACAGCTGCAAACATGTTGGAAGGAATATTGAAATGCAGGTCGCAAGCATCGTCACTCGGACGGAAGCCCGACCAGATCATCCCTGTGTAATTAACAGGCATCCCGTATCCATCGTTGCGCAGTGTATCTATAGCCGGGCAGTTGTATCGCATAAAACGATATTTTGAATGTTCGAAATGGCGCTGCTCCGTTTTCCATACATCGACTATGGTACACAGCATCTTTTTGAACTGCTCATCGAAAATATCAGTTAGACCTGTTTCTTTCCAATACATATAAGCCAGACGAATAGTGAAGCAGAGCGAATCCAATTCAAATTTACGTTCCCAAACCCAAGGGGACATGTCCGTATCATCGTTTGCGTCCCAATGCCAGTCGTTAGCCGTTTCGTTAAAGGCGTTCGCGTAAGGATCGATACTGATATACATGGAATGACGTTTGATTAACCCTGAGATGATACGCTGCAGCCCTGCATCATCCTTCGCAAACGGTATATAATGAATGATTTGCTCGGCCGAATCGCGAAGCCACATCGCAGGAATATCCCCTGTGATGACAAAGGTCGTGCCATCATCCATCAGCTTCGTTGTCGTTTCGAGCGTATTTGGAAAACAGTTCTTAAACAGTTGCAGCAGTTTGGGACGGTTTGCTAGCTTCACTTCCGCCTCGTCCAGCACTTGCTTTATGACTTCCGGCAGCTCCAATTGAGGCATGCTTACTTTTGGCAGCTTAAATTGTTCCATGTGCTATAACTCCTTCAACACTAGCCCCGATACGGGACACAGTGTCCTTTTGTTTATTTATTTGGTTATTCGTTTATTAATCCATTCTCATTACAGGGTTTGCTTAGACTTTAGTACTTACTTCGCTGCATGTAATGCTCACTTGATCCGGCCGGTATACGGACAGCAATCGCCCTTCAAGGTCAGCGGCAAACATTACTGTTCTTTCTCTATCCAATGTAAATGAATAAACAGCTCCGGTGAGTGGATCACGTACTTGAATGTCCGTATCGCTGCTGAATTCGGATACGAAAATGTAAAGACTTCCTTCCGCGAATTGAAGCTTTCGACCATATACTCCAGGAAGCTC
>NZ_JBFUHJ010000750.1:0-1455 GCF_056402455.1 Paenibacillus sp. P4_A7
TTTGTATATTAAATTACAGTCACTACCTTCTTTTGTTGAAAATTATATTGATTATACTCTAGCTAAGAATTTGTCTCCTTCCTCCCTGCTTGAATACACAAAGGATTTTAATTCATTATTATTATGGATGAGTAGTAAATTTCCGGAAGATATTAATCATCCTGCAGAAATCAAAATATATCATTTGGAATTAATTACTGTTGAGCATATTCAGAAATTTGAAAGCCATCTTCATGAGGTTGAACGATTAAAAACTCGAACTATTTCTAGGAGAATTAATGCAATACGTTCTTTATTTAACTACCTACATGATGTAGCAGAAAATGCTAATGGTGATCCCCTACTCAAAAGAAATATTTTTCGAAAAATAACTACTACTAGGGTGTCAAATGCTCTAACGGATGCGAGAGAAATCCAAACCAAAACTATCACTTCTACTGAAGCAGACGAATTTGTTAGTTATGTTAGATCACAGTATCGAGCAGACAATGCGACAAATCCTCAGGCGATTTGGAACTACAACTTAAATGGAATTCGTGATATTTGTATTATTAATCTGATGCTTCGAGTAGGATTACTGGTGAGCGATATTGTAAATCTGAATGTAAGCGATATAACGTTAAAAGATAAAGTAATCAGAATTTCTCGCCAATGGTCGGGACACAAGAGTTTTCATACAATTCTTTTCTGTGAGACAACAGCAGAGGATATAATTGCTTACCTTAATGTACGAATGGCTGTTTATCACCCGGATAAGTCTGAAGATGCTTTGTTTTTAACTATTCCTAATGGGCAAAGAGTTGGTAAGAGAATGACCAAAAGGGCTATACAAGAAATGGTTATTAAATACTCGAAAAAATACGGAGAAAATAAAATTACAACTCGACAATTGAGGCATTCCTTTGGAATTAAACATCAAAGACAAAACAGTGCTGTCGACACAAAAACACAACTCGCATTAAGAAATTTGGAAGGGACAGAGAAGTATCAGATACTTACAAAAATAATGGAATAAGAGAAGTTTCACTTTCACTCTTGAGCAAATATCCAGAAACAGGTAGGAATCCCTTCGGCAAATAGCGAAATATGTCTAAAAAAGCTGGAGGTCTTTGTACTATGTTTAATTCGCGATTAGAATTAATTACCGATGAAGGACTTTAGATTTGCAATCGAATGTGCCCTAGATGTTTCATTTTTATCAACTGATATCATTGGATGTGGTCTAATTAGCAGTTTCAATGACCAACTCGTGCAAGGAGTACTGTATCCGAGCCAAATTTAAGTTCTTAATTGAAAAGGCCATATCAACTGAGAGGATGGCCTAATTAATGTTTAATATTTACCTTATCATGTTCCCGTAATATATAGTCTCATTTAGCCAGAGCAAACTGCCCCTTATTTGTTCAACTATCGTTCCCCGTCCCTCAGTATTAAGGGTTTATCTCACATATACTC
>NZ_JBFUHJ010000751.1:0-1453 GCF_056402455.1 Paenibacillus sp. P4_A7
TCCTAATGCTCAGAAATATAAATTCGATGGGACCTACCGCGATTCTCATCTATAAATCCGACGAGCGTTTTCTTTGCCTTTAAGTCAGCGCCTGCCTGAAGGGCACTCATGTTCTTCAGATCAGAGATAAATTGCTCGATACTCATTCCGCCGGACAGCGCTTTAAAGTCCTCTTGATCCTTAGCTGTCCAAGTTCGCTTCTTACGTTGTATCTTAGCAATGATCTCTTCCTTATGTTGTTTTCCCTGTTCTTCACTCTCAAGCTGAGCAAGCTCTTCTGTGAGTTCATCCAGTGTTACAGTCGGTTTGGTCACGACCGGCTTCATATCCGTATACGGCTTCAAACTCTCGTAAATCCCTACCGCATCATAGATCATAAAATGGTCTTTCTCAATCTCATCGCATCTTCTAGTTGCTCTTCCTAGCATCTGCTCGTACAAAATCCTTGAACGAACACGACGCAGAAATACAAGATTCGTGATGCTCGGAATATCAATACCTGTGGTCAACAGATCGACTGTAACAACAATACTAGGCATCCGCTCATTTTTAAACAACTTGATCGCATGAAGCGGATCTTTGATCGAACCCGTGATTTTCAGAACCGCATTATCGTCTACCGCGCCGTAGACCTTCTCAAGCTCTTCTTTAAAAATCCGAACAACCATATCCGCATGATCATCCGTTGCCGCGAAGATGAGCGTCTTACCTTCCGATTCAGGATCGATGTATTTCGTCAGCTCTTCCAGAATGACACGGTTAAAATTCTCCGTAATAACAGTTTTGTTAAATTGAGTGACTTCAAGGTTAATCTCGTCCTGTAGCATTTCCTTATCGATATTACCAGAAGAGACATCATACACCGCAACCTCTTCTCCTACCTGCCACTTAATTCCGTATTTCTTCAGCTGAGTTTCGAATTGCATCGGCGGTTCATGATCAATTAAATATCCGTCGATAACAGCCTCTCGGTATGAATAGTTGTATACCGGGCGCCCGAATATCTCGACCGTATGTAGAGCTGGTGTAGCCGTCAATCCGATTCGTACCGCGTCGAAATAGTCCAATACCTTGCGATACTTGCTTACATAATCCTCATGGTCTCGAAACTCTAATTCAAGCTCGGACATTTCTTTATCGAGCGTATAACCACGATGGGCTTCGTCAACTATAATGCAGTCATATTGATCAACCGAAGGGATATCAGTATCATCTGATTCGCTGTAAAATAACCGTTTGACCATTCCCTGTACGGTAGCGATCTGGACTTTGGTCTCTTGATTGGGCTTCTTATCATCCAATGTGTGAAGCTCGAAAATCTCAGTAAATGAATGATAGCTCTCCAACTTGGAATCCTTGAAAGCCGCCTCAGCTTGACGACCAAGCGCTGATCGATCGACGAGGAAGAGAATACGCTTGAAGCGATTATGTTTAATTAGACGGTAAATAAGAC
>NZ_JBFUHJ010000752.1:0-1448 GCF_056402455.1 Paenibacillus sp. P4_A7
TAATGGTTCACCGAAAGCCGATTGCAGATGTGACGCTAGATTTTGACTATATTACAGCATCAAACTTGTATAAAACAACATGGATCGATACGAGTTACGATCTCGATCACAATATCACAAGAGCAGGCACAGACAGAGGCATTCAAGCACGTACCAACAAGTTCACGAATCAGGAAACAGGAGAGGTCTTCACCAAAATTCCTAATGAGTTAGCACCAGGAACTTATGTACTGGATTATGTGGCACAGGATATCGAGGGGGTTTGGAGCGACCCCATTAAGCGGACGTTTATCTTGCCTAACTCAGTACCTGTACAAATGAAATCGAATCTTAAAACAGCTTATAATGGCTTTTCACTAAACAGTGTTCCAGCGAGCGAAAGTTTAGTTGCCAATGAGCTATGGACACGGTATCCGTACTCCATTTCATTAAACTTTGCTATGGAAAGTTATATTTCTAAGAACGTTCCTTATTACTCAGGTACGAAGAATGGAAATGACATCACTTGGTATGATCAACAATTTGCGATTCCGAACACGACACCCGATGGAACATATAACTTTACTGTTACAGGTAATGGATCGGTTGCTGGATCTACAGTAATACATCCTTACACTGTTAAAGTGGTAACACCGATTAATTTATCCGGACAAATTGATGATGCGAAAAATGGAGTAGCTAATGTTACAAATGTTCTTGTCGGTGAGACGTATCAGTTAAAAGCAATAACAACCAAATATCCGAATGTAACAGCGGTTACCTTATTTAAAGGGACTGGTTATCAGAGAAATGTTACTTTAACTTCTACTACAAGCAGCTCGACAGGCTATGGTAAGAAGGATTGGACCGGCAGCTTTAAGGTGGGCACAATTCCAAATGGAAAATATACTGTTGAATGGCGTTCGACGACGTCAAACGGCAGGGCAGAGACCGTAAGTAAGACGATAGAAGTCGTAAATAATCGACCTCCGACAGCTGATTTTGATTGGTCTCCAAAGCCAGTGTACGAAGGAGATTTAGTTAATTTCCAATCTAATGTGACTGATCTTGATAGGAATACATTATCCCTTATTTTCGAGTTAACAAGTCCAGCTGGAGTGAAAAGCAATTTTCCATATACACTTAATGGTCCAAGCTATCCTGCAAGAGGTCCGTCAATTAAGCTGGCTACTATTGGAGCGTGGACTATGAAGCTGACGGTGAGTGATGGGATTGCGGCACCTGTAATTGTAACAAAAGTGGTACAGGTGCTTCCCTTACAAGCGGAAGGGTTTGTGAAGCATACTGATTTATGGGATGAGCACCGACGTGATTACAATATGAAAGCAAGCGGCAATGCAGAATCTCCGCGTGGATATTCCGTTTTCTGGGCTGGGGAGAAGTTTATGCTGGAGGCAAAAACGACATTAACAGGAACCGCCACTCGAGCTGATCGAGTTGAAGTGAAG
>NZ_JBFUHJ010000753.1:0-1447 GCF_056402455.1 Paenibacillus sp. P4_A7
CATCATGCGTCTATTGCCCGTGAAATCAAACGAGGTGGTATAGCTGAGGGTTACACTGCTCTAATGGCCCATCAGATGTACATGCAACGCAGAAGCACCAGTGTGCCTATAGGTAAATTTACGCCAGAGCTTGCAGATGAATTGAACACGAAGCTGAGCCAGACCTGGTCGCCGGAACAGATAGCTGAAAAGCGACGCTCTGAGAACAAGCCCTTCATTTGTTTCAAGACCATCTACCGATGGCTGTATGCTGGACGTCTTGCTGYCGGTAAGGTAGGTGTCTTAAGGCATAAGGGAAAACGACGTAAACCCCTAGAGACACGGGGACGTTTCCTTGTGGGCACCCCGATCAGTTTGCGTCCTAAAGAGGTGCGAAAACGTGAGTCCTTCGGTCATTGGGAACTCGATACGGTAGTCTCCAGTCGTGGGAAAAGCCGAGCATGTGCAGCCACCTTCATTGAACGTAAGACGCGACTATACGTCGCTGTAAAGATGCCAGATCGAAACGCTCATTCCATGGAAGTCGCCTTAGGTGTGGTAGCTAGTCAATATCCACAAGGTACTTTTCAGACGGCTACAACGGATCGTGGGAAAGAATTTGCCTGTTATGCAGCCATGGAGAACGTGACGAGCGTAAGGAAGCACTTTTAGGTTCTGGTGGGGCAATTATGGGGGTTACTTAGAAGAAAAAGATGTCTATGAGATAACCATTGCGAAGTCCCAAGCTCATGGTTCAGTAAATCCCACTGTAATGGTTGAATATACGTATAAAGAGACTATTGAGAAATTCATTCGTGCCATGAAAACGGCAGAAAAAATTCATGGAATTCTGAACACGGCTACTCCTGATTATGACATAGTTATTACTCTGGAAGACAAGAAACACGCCTTTGACATATGGCTCAGCGAAAAAAGTGAGCGAGGCATGATCATGGACGTGAAAGAAACTCATACCGGCTATACACTCACAAAAGAATCAACAGTTGAGTTGAAAAAAATCATTAACGAGAACGCGCGTCTTATAGATGTAGATGTTTCTGTAAATCGGCCAATCAACACGAATCCAACGACCGATGACCTGCAGGCAGTGCGAAAAGCCGCATGGAATAGTCTTTCTGACCATAACAAGAAAGAAGTGGATATCGATTGGAAAACTGCGAAAGTTGAAACCGCAAAGGTAGAGGATATGCCATTTGTGAAAGATGGAGGAAAAGCACCCAAAGTCGCTCGCCTTTATAAAGTATCTTTCGAAACAAACGATGAGATTCTAGGACCAATACGTGTTTTTGTTGATGCCGACGCCAAAAAGGCTGTTGGCTACCTTGTCAGAAAATAACAAAATTTAAGTAGCCGTTACGCTAACGGGGAACGTTAGTTGAACAAATAAGGGGCAGTTTGCTGCGGCAGCTACTCCCTTTATTTGTTAAGCTAACGGGCAGGATAGTGC
>NZ_JBFUHJ010000754.1:0-1444 GCF_056402455.1 Paenibacillus sp. P4_A7
GTCGTCTTTCCTGAACCAGATCTGCCTCTAAGCATAACTAACTGCTGAGACTTCAGCTCCATTTGAATCCCTTTCAGTACATGAAGCGGCGAGCCTCCCACTTGGAAAATGCGCTCTACATTGTTGACAACCAGCAGCTTGCTCTGTTCATCAGCAGTGTCTCCTAGCTTCGTGCTTTGTTCTGTTTCTTCCGGAATTGCCATGAGCCCCTCCATTACCCCCTTCGTGAACAGGTACAACAAAACTTACTTCGTAAATTTCGCATTTGTAACTTTCATAATTCTAATCTTACATGATAGACGAAAGACATGCGTAAAAAGTTACGTCAATTTCATAAATTTTTCAAATTAAAATTACAAAAAAAACCTGCTTTCAGCGGATTATAAAACTTCCAGCCCAAAACAGATTTTTTTCGACAATTATTCCACTTTAAAGTGGGAAACAGAGCGATTCAGTTCGCCTACGATGTCATTCAAATGTGCTGCTGCTGTATTTATATTTTCCATAAGTGCAAGCTGCTCCTCTGTCGCAGCTGCAACATTTTCTGTTTTATTAAAATTCATCGCTGCACTAGAAGCCGTTTGTTCCATAGATGCGCTCACCTCTTGCGAACTTGCGGACATTTGCTCTGTAATTGCTGAGGTTTCAACGAGCTGCTCTGTCATTTGCTGAATCGAGGATACAATTACATCTAGGTTGTCCTTTACATCGTTTATTCGTTCACTGCCTCGTCCTATCTCTTCTATCGTTTGTACCATATAGGAGGAAGCACCTGATATTTCACTGCGCGTAACATCTACTAGCTTATGAATGCCATCCGCTGATTCAAGAGAGTTTGCTGCAAGCTTACGAATTTCTCCCGCTACCACAGCAAAGCCTCTGCCTTGCTCGCCGGCCCGCGCTGCTTCAATAGATGCATTGAGTGATAAAATATTGGTTTGATTAGAAAATGCTGTTATGTTATCTGCAATCGCACCAATTTGCATGGACCTGTTTTCCAACGTTCCAATCGTATCCGACAGCTTCGAAATCACTGTTTTTACTTCCGTCATTTGATCTACMAAGCGTGTGAGCGCAGCTTGACCTTGATCAGCTTGATGAGATGTTGTAGTAGAATGGTCAGCGATCAACGTTGTATTTTCCGCAATACGCTGAATTCCGACTGTCATCTCAACTATCGCCTTAGAAGTTTCCTCTGCACCGCGAGCTTGAATCTCCGTTCCATTCGCAACCTCTTGAATATTGTGCGCGACATGCTCAGCAGCGGCTGATGACTCCAAGGATGCTGTCGACATTTGCGTTGCAGATTTGTTTACCTCCATCGCATTAACCACAATACCCGATATGAGCTGCTTCGTCACTTCAATCATATGGTCGACTGACTTTGAAATGATGCCAAGCTCATCCTTGCTATACTTCTTGTCCGGCAGGACCGTTAAATCCC
>NZ_JBFUHJ010000755.1:0-1442 GCF_056402455.1 Paenibacillus sp. P4_A7
GATCACTGTAGTAGCTGATATTTATAAGCACCTTAGCTGAACGAAGGCTGGGCTTCGTATTGGCATCAACGTATCATTCGCGAGCTGGATCTTACAAGTGATGAGACCATTGAATTTGCCAAGCTTAATTCCTCGGTTGTACAGCCATCGCGGAATAGCCTAAATCCGTATTACTTGGGCTTAAAAATATTCGAGGATATTGAGCAGCGTTGGGATAAACCAACGAAAGAGGAGCAGGAGCGTTTCGGCCGTATGCCTGGCAAAGGAAGAGAGAAAATGTTCGAGGTTAGGGAAAATGATTCCGACATCTCCTTCCTACGAAACTACTTAACCAAGCCACTAGTAGATGATCTTGATCTTTATATTTTCGAGAAGAAGGGTCCAGAATGGAAAATTACCGATAAGTCATGGGAAAACATCCGCGAGCAGCTTGTATATTCCAAGGTGAATGGCGGCTTCCCTAGCCTTATGGTGAAAGACGGCGACTTTAACCGTGCTGGAGAAATGTATTTAATCCATCAATACGAGGGAACGGAATTGGACTTAAAATATGTGGAGCGGACGCTTCCTTATGTGGTACAGCTTTGGGGCAAGAACGTCCATCTTGAAACGATGGTCGAGGATAAGAAGATTGTGTTTAGCTGTGATGGGAAGAAGACGAGTAGGAAGTTTGTTTAGTTGAAGTTGAATATAAAAGTGAAAAGACACCTCATGGGTGTCTTTTTTTGAAACGTAGGAAAGTATAAAATCTATCCATATACTCTGACCTACATTTCACCGCGTAACGAAATTATACAACAGAGGACGGCACCAGCTTTTTTTGATTAAACTATGGCTTAATCGCCATAATCCTAAGCCTTTTATAATCGACATACCAAGAACCATCATGAAACAGATCCTTTTTAGCTTTTGCAGCTATTTTCTCAAAGGCGTTATTTCGCTCCTTCTCTTCGAATCCATTAAAGAACTGATCAGCAAAACCCGTTAGCCAATGATTCAGACCTAGCTCGTTATCATCCATTTTTGTTGGACGATCAAAATGAATCGCGTAGGTTACTCGAAAGCCTTGTTGCTCCAACAAAGTGCTGTATTCAGCGATACTTGGAAAATACCATGGATTTAGCTGACTGGCATCAATCTCATAATCCTCGGATAACACTTCGCTAGTGGCTTGAATGATTGTCTCAACATTGCCTTTACCGCCAAATTCAGCGACAAATCTGCCACCGTTATTCAATCTATTCCATATACAGGCCAGCACTGACTTTGGCTTCTTCATCCAGTGTAATGCAGCATTAGAAAAAACAGCATCGAATGATTGATTCAAATTAAAGTTTTGTCCGTCTCCAACTAGAAAAGTGATTTCAGCATATTTATTTTGCGCCTTCTCTATCATTTCTGCCGAAAAATCCATCCCCGTCATGGTCGCTCCTGTCTTACTG
>NZ_JBFUHJ010000756.1:0-1429 GCF_056402455.1 Paenibacillus sp. P4_A7
GTATTGATCTCGGCGTAAACTATATTCGCGGCTTGCTCGTTGATTTGGAGGGTAATGTCATTGCCGAGCATCAACGCAGCTTAAAGCGTCTTGACCCCGAATTTACTCTATTGCAGCTTGCTGAATGTATAGAGGGCTTGATCGCTAAAGCACCCGAAAGCGCATATGGCATTGTGGGCATTGGCGTTGGAGTTCCGGGTATTGTAGATGGTGACGGGACTATTTTATTCGCACCCAACCTAAAGTGGCGGAATGTGGAGCTTCAGCGATGGTTGGAAGATCGATTCGAGCTTCCTGTCACTATCGACAACGAAGCGAATGCCGGTGCGCAGGGTGAACAAAAATACGGCGCAGGCCGCGGTATTCCAAACCAAATTTATGTTAGTGTCGGAATCGGTATTGGTACAGGCATTATTCTGAACAAGGAGCTGTACAAAGGAGCTTCTGGCTTCTCTGGGGAGCTCGGTCATTTATCTATTGAATACGACGGAAAGCCATGCAGCTGCGGAAATTTAGGCTGCTGGGAACTATATGCGTCGGAGAATGCCTTACTTGAGCGGGCTGCTCTTCTTGGCTTCGACAGCTTAGAGGAGTTACTTTCTGCTGCCTCTGCAGGCAACGAAGAAGTTCACGCTCTCATTCGCTCTATCGGCGATTACTTGGGTGCCGGAATCGCGAATATCGTCAACGTGTTCAATCCGAACGTTGTAATTATCGGCAACCGAATGAGCCGCGCAGCCGAATGGTTGGAGCCCGCTGTTCAGGCGGCGGTTAATCGGCGTACTTTGCCTTACCACCGTGAGCAAATGAGAATCCTATTCGCAGAGCTAGAGGATCAATCCGCCGTGCGTGGCGCGGCCTACTACGCGATCAGCAAGTTTTTCACTAAGATAAAGAGCGGCCAGTAGGTAAATTCTTAGTTGTCTTATGCAATAACAACTCGCTATTGGCTGTCTTCCTCCTGCGTGAGCTAGCTTCACTATTGTCTTTCTTGTTAGTGAGCTAGCTTCACTATCGTCTTTCTTGTTAGTGAGTATATTTCACTAAAGTATGAGGCTTTCCTCACTAATTCCCACTTTAATAGAACCATATTTCGGATTAGTGAGGCAAACCTCACTCGCCATGAGGAGTTCTTCACGGGGAGTGAGGTCTGCCTCACTTTTTTCCCATTAACCTTCTGATCGGACAAAAAGTGTGAGGAATGCTCAGTAAATAATGAACTTTCCTCACTCTTTCATCCATTCAGTTTCTTTGCGACTATTATCACCATAACTATCAATCCACGCGATGAACACCGACGATATCTTGCGTTTCACCGTCTACGGTTATGTCTACTGTTACTATTTTAGTGGTGCCATTATTGTAATATGCGGTAAACGTAAAGGTAATCTTACCTTTCGCTAGCTTGCTAAAAGCAGCGTCCCACAAC
>NZ_JBFUHJ010000757.1:0-1428 GCF_056402455.1 Paenibacillus sp. P4_A7
CAATGTCATTAAGTTAAGTTCAAAGACAAGACCGGGAATAAAAATGGAATCCGAAACGGCACGGGAAAAAGCCCTGTGCCGTTTGTTTTTTTGTGCAAGCAAGGAAAAAAGCGTACAGCAAACAAAGCGGATGGAATATCCGCTTAAAAAATGTTCWTATGAACCGAATTATGCTACTCTGTAGACGAAGCTAACAGCTGATTTATAGCGAATTTTGCGCGTATTCTGCTGCCCTGGTCGAATGGGTCGAATCGGCAAAATGTTTTTGCGAATCAGTGCTTCAACATCGGGCAGGAATTCATCGTCCCTTRGGCGTAGGAAATGTCTACAAACATGAACGGCGACCGTGAAGTTGACTTGGTATTGGTRCCGTTTATCCATTTGGGAAATGACGACGTGTGAGGTCATCATTTCAGCGAAATTGTACATGATCATTCTTGCGAAAATCTCTTGGATGATGGACTCTTGCTTCTTTGCGTGAAAATTCGTCAGACCGACGGTATATTTTAATGCTCTGAAAGAAGTTTCGATGCCCCATCGCATGTTATAAATGGACTTGATTTCATCGGGTGGGAAATCAGYGACTGAAAGATTCGTAAGGACGGTTTCATAAGCGCCACTCGGCAGGACAAAACGAACAACCCGAAAGGAAATCGGATAAAATAAGTTCTCATGCCGATCCAAAAAATCAAATGTAGACGTGGAAGGGACGAACTTGTAAATCTCGGGATGAGCCTTGAYCTCTTTGGTATGTTTTTTGGTGAGTGTCAGATGAACGTCAATATCAAACTCTCCACCAAAGGGCAAATGCAAGCCCGAAAGAATACCACTGGAATTCAAATCCTTTACCCGTATGACATAGTTCCACCCTTTGCGTTCAATATGCGCGAAATTGTTGTAACTTTCATAACCCCTATCGGCAGTAACAATGGTTTTGCCTTTGATGGGAGAACGGTCAACCATAGCAGCAAGCGCCCTTCCCTCGTTGCACAACCTTCGTGGCTGAACAATGGCATCCACGTAAAATCTATTGCACAAGTCATAGGCTGCGTTCAAATGCAGAAGGTTATAGCCTTTCGTGTTCGGTTGACTTTGAATATAAGTTTCCGTGTCGGCAGGGTCAGTTGCGATATGCAAATCCGAACCGTCAACGGCAAGTAATCGATACCCTCGATAGTCTTTGATATTCGTATACGATTGCGTAAATTTGTGAAACAAGAATTCCACAGCGGAYGGCAGGATTTTATTCCTCTGCTGGACAAAAGCAGAAGTGGTTGCGGTGTTTACGTCATAGCCCTGCGATTCCAAGAGTTCCTTATATATGCTGTTGCCCCCCATTGAGATCAGGAGTTGCATAACCGTTTCAAAGGGTAGCTTTTTCTTTCGGGTAAAATCTTGTTCAGGTTTTTTGACATAAGGTGCTGGTGC
>NZ_JBFUHJ010000758.1:0-1413 GCF_056402455.1 Paenibacillus sp. P4_A7
TTATTTGATGGCTTAATGGAAAGAGACCATATTACCAAGGAAACCTATTATCGACTAGCTATTCCAACTTTATTGAGTAAAGAGATTACAAAAGCGCTGTATTTGGACAGTGACATCATCGTAAAAGAGGACATTTCAGAAATTTGGAACACCAATATCGATGATTATTATTTAGCAGCAGTTGAAAAAAAGAACCTATCAAACAAGAGAAAAAAGGCATTGGGAATCCCAAAAAAATCAAGCTACTTTAATGCTGGCGTATTGCTAATAAATCTAAAAAAATGGAGGAAAAATAAAATTTCGAGCAGAATATTGAATTACTGCAGAAAAAAAAGTTCAAATATTAGATTCTGTAGCCAGGACCCCATGAATGCAATTCTTCATGATAAATGGTTGAAATTAAACCGTAAATGGAACTTCATAACTGCTCATGTAAAGCGATACCCAAATACCAAACCAGCCATTATTCATTATACCGGTTCTAAAAAACCTTGGGACTATGGCCATGTATACCAACATGATTATAACTATTATCTGAAATCCACGATATGGGCAAATGATCAAATGGAAGGTGGGTTGTCAAATGATTTCAGTAATTACATGCACAATAAGACCTGAGCTCATGGACAATGTTTTCGAGAACTATTCGCATCAGGTTTTCAAAAAAAAGGAACTAATTATTATTTTAAACCATGATGACATGGATCTTAAACAGTGGATACAAAAGGCTAAACAATACCCCAATGTTTTCGTGTATCAATTACCTAGCAAGAAAACTGTTGGTGAATGTAAAAACTTTGCTGTAAAAAAAGCTAAGTATAGTTATATAGGTAAGCGTCAAATACTACCCAACTTCAACGTCTAAACCATTCATGAGAAAATGAAATCAACCTAATAAAGGAGGTTGTTTCATGGCAACGAGAGAACAACGTCGTCAAGCAAGGATAGAGCGTATCACAGATTACAGATGCAGCGGCCTATCCATGTCAGCCTGGTGTGCGGCCAACCAGATTAAGCGGGAACAGCTCAAATATTGGCTCCGTAAATCGAAAGAAGATGTCTCCTCCGGTTCACCAACTCCTTCAACTCGCTGGGTGCCGCTCACGGTTGCCAATCCATCAGGCACGCGTGTCTCCACGTCCTCTCTTGTTGTACGTATCGGACAGGCTAGCATCGAACTTCATTCCGGATTCAATCCAGAGTTGCTCCGGGAAGTCGTGCATGCATTAGAGAAATCACCATGCTGACGCTCCCAGTGTCCAGCACGTCTACCTCGCTTCTGGGTCAACCGATCTRCGTAAATCGATCGATGGCTTAGCGGCACTTGTTCAAGAGGGTTTTCGTCTCGATCCTTTCTCTTCATGTCTGTTCGTGTTTTGCAATCGCGAACGCAACAAACTTAAGATCCTGTAC
>NZ_JBFUHJ010000759.1:0-1410 GCF_056402455.1 Paenibacillus sp. P4_A7
TGCATAAACCACACGCTAAGACGGAACGCTAGCTGCGTCAACGCCTGCGCTTCTCGTGTCGAACCATAGCCTACTTCATGATTGGCTTTATTCCCTATTTTGCGAAGCGTATGAAGCATATCTGCAATCTCTTCGGTCAGCAGATCATCCCGCTTTAACTGAGACAGCCGTTCAACCTGCGTTAAGTCTTTCGTTTCATCCATTTCTTCCAGTGCACATATATATTTAGTTAACGTTTCACCGAACATACGGAGCTTAATCAAAGATGTATTCGGATCAATAAAGAGATTACGTTCTGCCATCTCGCCAAGATCGGATAATATGTTCCAGCGACTCTCAAGAAATTCAAAATTCCCAGCCATCTATTGACGCACCTCCGGAAACGAACTAGTTCTATAGTAACAGTTTAATAGGTTTAATTCGACTTCCCACCTCAAATAACCTTCAAATATGGGAATTTCAGCGATATCTTGGTTATTGAATCAGCCTTTCACAAATATTAAAAAGATAGACTGTTCATTACAGTCTACCTCTCTTCGATAGTTTCAATCTAGCTATTCATTCATCGTCCTGTTGCTTCGAAAAAGCTTGTTTAATCAAGCTCATAATATATTCGATTTCATCATGCGAAGATAATCCAACCTCTACATCGCCATTTCCCCATCTACCAACGTTGGATACGTCCCTGCAAATTCCCTTTGGATCAATAATTTCGTTAAATGGCATATTGAGACTTAAACGGAGCCGACTTCTTTGCGGAACTACGTCTACAAAGTTTGTTACAGCTTTATAGGCTATATAGAGCTTTTTGAATTCCTCTCTTACTGAACTATCGAGGTTACATATCCTCTTTCTTAGTTCATCGAACAAGAATAGCACCTCTCCTTGAAGATAATCAGCATGATCCTCAATACTATAAGCATGGTCCTGAGTGACTTCTGAATTATTGTATTTAGATAACACATCATCGGTCAGTCTAGGAAACCCCCACACAGAAACAGCTTGGTCAGCAAGTGTCTTTGCTCGAATTTTTATTTGTTCCTCATTCCATGTATCTAGTTTAGCTAATGCCCGGTTGAGACGAAGTGGGCTATCTGCAAACCCACCTTCTAAGTCACGTTTTGTAAAAAACGGCTTAAAACTAAGTTCCGAATTGTAACGAGTTAAAGTCAGATTACCTAATGTATGTAGATATGTCTTTTGCACTTCTTCCCAATTCAGACCTAAATCATGTCTCCAATCTTCGGATAAATCCTTCTTCTGTGGCATAATGTGTTCTATCGTGTAGCTTTCAATATTTACAACCTCTTTGCGATTATTATTTTCAAGCTTTCTAAGCAAATAATTTCGATTTCTAAAGTTATAAATGTCCTTAACCATAATTTCACGAATGAACTCTCCATCATTCGG
>NZ_JBFUHJ010000760.1:0-1405 GCF_056402455.1 Paenibacillus sp. P4_A7
GTTTATTCATGATTGCTCTTCTTATTTTATTAACTGCTTTTTTCGTCGCAACGGAGTTTGCAATTATCAGACTACGTTCAAGCAGAATTGATCAGTTAGTGCTTGAGGGCCGGAGGAACGCGCTTGCCGTTCAAAAGGTTACGAGCAACTTGGATTCCTACTTGTCAGCCTGTCAATTAGGGATAACAATCACAGCACTCGGGCTTGGCTGGTTGGGAGAACCAACAGTTGAACTATTGCTTTTACCCTTATTTGAAAGCTGGAATTTTAGTGGTGATTTTAGTCATATCTTATCCATCATTATCGCATTTAGTTCGGTAACGTTTCTTCACGTAGTAATTGGTGAGCTTGCACCAAAAACATGGGCTATACAGAAGGCTGAATTTATTACCTTTCATACAGCAAAACCGATTATTCTTTTCTACAAAATTTTGTTTCCGTTCATTTGGGTACTTAACGGCTCTGCTAATGCATTAGTTCGTCTGTTTGGACTTAAACCTGCTACTGAGAACGAAGAAGCGCATTCCGAAGAAGAGATTCAAATTATTCTGAATGAAAGCTTCCAAAGCGGTAAAATTAACAATACGGAATATGGATACGTTAGCCGGATTTTCGCTTTTGACGAATTGCTTGCCAAAGAAATTATGGTGCCGCGCACCGATATGATTTGCTTGTATACAAACAAATCACTGGCGGATAACATGGACATTATACGTAAGGAACAATATACACGCTTTCCGGTTGCACTAGAGAGCAAAGATAACATTGTAGGTATGATCAATACAAAGCAGTTATTTCTAGAGCTTGAGCAAGACAAAGGCTTCGATTTCAAAAAGATCGTTTATCCTGTACTTAGCGTATCCGAGGTAACACCTGTCAAAATGCTTCTCAAAAGAATGCAGCTGGAACGCGTTCATATCGCAATTCTTGTAGATGAGTATGGTGGAACATCTGGACTTATTACAATCGAAGACATTCTTGAAGAAATTGTCGGTGAGATCCGAGACGAGTTTGATGCTGACGAAAGAAAAGACGTTGAGCAGCTCTCCGATACGAGTTATCTGCTAGACGGCAAGGTATCACTAGACGAGCTCACTGTACTAACAGGAATGAACTTCGAAGATGAGGATGTTGATACCGTTGGCGGATGGCTTTACAGTCAGGTTCAGGATCCTAAGCCGGGGAAAGAGCATTTTTATGAGCAATACAAATTTATTATTCGTGAAACTAGCAAAAATAGGATTCGCAAGGTAGAAATGCAATTTCAAGATAAAGATGATGCATCTGAAATCGCAAGTGTAACTGCGTAATCCCTTATAATATGATTAGGTCAACCAGACTTTCTGGTTGGCCTTTTTTAATATATAAGAATTTATAAGTTTTCACTTATAAATGTGCTTATATA
>NZ_JBFUHJ010000761.1:0-1403 GCF_056402455.1 Paenibacillus sp. P4_A7
AGAGAACACTAGGTCTTTCTCATTATCGTATTAAATACGGACATTCGTGCCTTCTAACACAACAATCTATGAATAAGACGAAGTGGTCAGATTTCAATATCAATACCGCTTCTGTACATCATTTCCTAGAATGTATTCAGAMAGTGAAATTAGAAGAGGCTAAAACTGCCTATTGGAATCTGATTCAGGAACTGACAGACTGCAGTTACAATATCATCATGTTTACGTTATCTCATTTGTCCTCAAGCATTTTTAATATGGTGAACCTTATGGAGAAAAATGGAACTGTTTCCTTTGGTCTTGATTTCGTTTCTTTTGACGACAAGTTTAAATCCTTTGAAGTGTTCGACCAAATTAATGCAGAGTTCATTGCCCTAATAGGGGAGATTGTAGGCAAAATTGAACAAAACCGAAACGAGAAATCGGACATTGTCGTTTCCAACGCAATGCGATTCATTGAAACGAACTATATGGACAATTCCTTATCCTCGAGTACAGTAGCTGATCAATTTAAGTTAACTTCTGCTTATTTAGGTAAACTGTTCCGTGAGTATTCTTCTCGATCTATCGCCGACTACATATCTGAAATCCGTTTAATGAAAGCATCGGAAATGCTCAAACAATCATCGTTGAATGTAGATGAGATTATCGAAAAAATTGGCTGGGAAAACAAAAAGCATTTCTTCACCTTGTTTAAAAAGCGCTTTGGAACAACACCTACAGAATATCGACTTAAATCCAAAGTCAGCGATATTAAGGAAATAATACAATAAGAAAATGATTTCTACAGTCATTAAAAAAGGAACAACCGCCGAAAAAATCTGACGGCTGTTCCTTTTTATTTTCGTGAACTTACATTCTTACATTTCAAATAGAAACTCGGATATCATCTCCCGCTCCAACTGCATGCGATTCAACACGATTCGGTAGAACGGATTTCCTATCTTATATTGTGAATCTATCGAAACGTGCTCGACCTCCCATTGCCACTGCTCCGGATCGTAGATCAATGTCACAGCATTCATCAGTATTCGCCCGGAAGCTGTCTCTAGAGGCAGGACGGAGCTTATGAAAATCTCTTGAAAGGATTCAGGTGTTTTATTAAAAAGGGTTTTATCCTTAATAACCAAATGCGGAGTCATATCCACTGGACGATTCCATACAAATTCACGAGTAAGGAGTTCTAATGAAGGACATGCATAAGCTTTCGTTAAATCCATCATAAGTTGAAGATGATCATCAGATTTTTGGCTGGATACAATCTCAGAACAATATGATTTTCCAAAACCTTGTCTGCAACCATCAACGATCGGAACGGAATGCCCATGAGATCCTGCATTGATCATCTCGTACCGATAGCTAGGTTGGAAATATTGCTTCGTATAAAGCCCTATCCCTAGGTC
>NZ_JBFUHJ010000762.1:0-1390 GCF_056402455.1 Paenibacillus sp. P4_A7
GAGCAAGCTTATTCGTGTACTCAGAATCAATCGCTTCTAGCTTCAACTTAATGGCATAATAGTTCTTCTCGTAATCTGCTTGGTTAGCTGCATCAGCCTCTATCAAGCTATTTTTCACATTTTCAGCTAAAATAAGTGCAGATTTAGGACTGACCCATGTGTGGGGATCAACGCCTACTTCGTGCTCATGACCTGACTCTTCGCCATGCTCTTCTTCGGATCCATTGATCAGTGGAATGCCAGCGCTAACTTCCTTCGTTGCTACTGCGCTATCCTTAGACAACCCTTTAAGGAAGCCATCCACCCAACCTTCTAGTCCAAGGCCATGGTAGAGAAACAATTGCGCTTTCGAAGCTGTGTCCAAATCTTGACTCTTTGGTGTCCAATCATGCGGCTCGACACCGGAGGCTACTAAATTAACTGCCTTCACATGATCACCACCGATTTCTGAAGCCAAATAATATAAAGGATAAAAGCTAGTCACAACGCTTAACTGTTGTTTCTTTGCTGGATTATCGTCATCATTGCTTGCATTGGAATCGTCTGGAGCCTTAACGTTATTATCAGAATTATTTCCGCATGCGGCAGTGAAAATCAGCGTAGCTGCTACGAGCAAACTAAGTACTGTAAAGAGGATGGGCTGTTTTAAAACTTTCATTTGGTATGATCTCCATTTCTTCTATCTTTTCTTGTTCGTAATCGTTATGATTACGCTTTGTATTATACTTTGCGTGTTATGGGCTGTCAATATAAACAATTACCCTATTTTGAGCCTATTCTCATTATGGACCAATGAAATCGAAATATGACCAGGTCCTTTTAATAAATGAGAAGCTGAAAGGATAAACCCCTTCTTTGCTGCTTCCATAGCTGAGCGTTGCAGATGCATACCAAGTGCATAGCCGGTGGTAGCATCAAAAAAGCTGTAAGCATCAATTCGATGCTTACAGCTTTTTTTCTGAACAGTTTATAGTCTATAGACACGATATTCGTGCTTACAAGCAACAAACTGAAGGCACCCTAGGCAAGGATCAGTTCGGACGCTGAAAACATTGTATTGGAGCTTACAACTGCATATCATGCTAGTTTACAAGCTTTAATAATCACTTGAAAGCTTCGTTTTCAGCCACGATGCTAAATTAATAAGTAAGCCGTGAGCCGGTCACCATTGCTGCTATTTCACAACAGCGCCATTAGGCATATCTTCAGGCACTGTAGCGAGCGTTAGCTGATCTCCGTGTGACGCTGCCAAAATCATCCCTTGCGACCATTCGCCGCGCAGTTTAACAGGCTTCAGATTCGTTACGCAAATCACTTTGCGTCCTACCATCTGCTCTGGCGTATAAAATTTCGCAATACCGGACACAAMTTGTCGCTGTTCATACCCAAG
>NZ_JBFUHJ010000763.1:0-1386 GCF_056402455.1 Paenibacillus sp. P4_A7
GTTCCATATTGCAGAACCCTGCAAAATAGCATCTGGTAAAATCGTATTCACGCGGATTCCGAACTCGCCGCCTTCTGCAGCTATACAACGTGCTAGATGTGCTTCAAGCGCTTTTACTGAGCTATAAGCAGTAGCGTTCTTTCCTGCATAGATGGAGTTTTTGGAACCGATGAACACCATATTGCCACCAATACTTTGTTGCTTCATTAGTTTAAATGCTTCGCGAGCAACAAGGAAATATCCTGTTCCAAGCACGTTCATATTGAGGTTCCATTCTTTAAGTGTAGTCTCCTCGAATGGACTCGAAGTAGCAAGACCCGCATTATTGACGATAATGTCGACACCGCCGTAAGTCAAAGCTGTTTCTGCGTATGCTGCAGCAATCTGCTCTTCGGACGTTACATCCATTTTCACTGCTATAGCACGGAAGTCACCGTATTTATCGTTAATTTCAGCTGCAATCTTCTGAGCACCTTCAAGATTCAGATCCGCCAGCACCACATGAGCGCCTTCGGAAACTAAACGGCGAGCTGTCTCGCTGCCAATTCCACCAGCTCCACCCGTAATGAAAGCAATCTTGCGTGAAAACTCTGTTTCGGCTGGTGCTAGAGATAGCTTGTAAAGCTCAAGTGGCCAATATTCCACATTGTAAGATTCATTTTCGCTTAGTGAAACAAATTCACCAAGTGCTGTTGCACCACGCATAACAGCGATAGCACGATGGTATAGAGCACCACTTACTTGTGACATAGCCCAGCTCTTGCCCGTGTTGATCATACCGATACCTGGAATAAGAATAACACGCGGCGCAGCTTCGAACATAACATCGCCTTCGTTTTTATTACGATCAAAGTAAGCTTTATATTGTTCTTTGTAAGCAGAGATTCCTGCAATAAGTTTTTCTTTAAGACCATCGATATCCTCTGCGTTAGGAGTCCAATCAATAAAGAGTGGAACAACCTTGGTGTGCACGAGGTGATCCGGACAAGCCGCGCCTACCTGTGACAATTGCGGTGAATCTTGACCGCTTACGAATGAAAGCACGTCAGCCTCGTCATCAAAAGTCAAAATCATTTTCTTCGCATCGCTTACAGCACCGCGAATCGTTGGTATAACTGCAGCAGCAACGCTTTTACGAACGTCTTCAGCAAGAACTTCATTCTTCACGCCGCCGAACAGCGAACCCTCGTCGAAGCGCGATTCAATAAACGCTTCTGCTTCGGAAATAATTTTGATCGTTTGCGCGTAGCACTCCTCAGACGTTTCACCCCAAGTTACTAGGCCATGTTTCTCCATCAAAACTAATTCAGCATTCGGGTTAGCAAGTACGCCTTCAGCAATCATTTTGGAAAGATTGAATCCAGGACGTACATAAGGAACCCATAC
>NZ_JBFUHJ010000764.1:0-1376 GCF_056402455.1 Paenibacillus sp. P4_A7
GCGGAGCTCCTCCAGCTGGAGTTATATGCGAAGTCATTAAAGAAGATGGAACAATGGCAAGATTGCCTGATCTTCTGGAATTCAAAGAAAAGCACAACCTCAAGCTGATAACGATTCAAGAAATGATTCAATATCGCAATGATAAAGAAAAGCTAGTTGAGCGCGCTGTAGAAGTTAAGCTGCCAACTGATTTTGGTACCTTTAAGGCGATTGCTTATACGAATTTGATTGATAACAAGGAGCATGTAGCACTTGTAAAAGGGGATATTGATTCCAATCAACCGATATTAGTTCGTGTACATTCTGAATGCTTGACCGGCGATGTTTTCCACTCTCACCGTTGTGATTGCGGACCTCAGCTTGAGGCGGCTTTGAAGCAAATAGAAGCGGCTGGAAGCGGCATTCTTCTATATATGCGTCAAGAAGGAAGAGGCATAGGCCTGATTAACAAACTTAAGGCTTATGTGCTACAAGAAGAGGGAATGGATACAGTTGATGCAAATTTAAAGCTTGGCTTTCCGGCCGATTTGCGCGATTATGGAATTGGTGCTCAAATTCTAAAGGATCTAGGCGTACGAAAAATGCGTTTGCTCACAAATAATCCACGTAAGATCAAAGGATTAGAAGGATATGGGCTAGAGGTAATCGAGCGTGTTCCGATTCAAATGGCAGCTAATGAGGATAACAACAAGTACTTACGCACCAAAAAATCTAAGCTTGGACATTTGCTTCGTTTTGAAGATACAGACTATACTATATAATTAGTGGAAGGATGACGCATGATGGCACAATTTTTTGAAGGACATTTAATTTCTGAAGGTTTGAAATACGGGGTTGTAGTTGGAAGGTTCAATGAGTTTATTTCAAGTAAATTACTTGGAGGAGCACTTGATGCATTCAAACGTCATGGAGCAAAGGATTCGGATATCGATGTCGCTTGGGTACCAGGAGCATTTGAGATTCCATTAATCGCTCAAAAAATGGCTGAAAGCGGTAAGTACGATGCAGTTATTACGTTAGGCGCAGTTATTCRCGGTTCAACTCCACATTTTGATTTTGTATGCAATGAAGCTGCAAAAGGTGTTGCTGCTATTGCTTTGAAAACTGGAATTCCGACTATCTTCGGAGTATTGACAGTTGATTCGATCGAGCAAGCCATTGAGCGAGCGGGTACGAAGGCTGGAAATAAAGGTTACGAAGCAGCAACAAGTGCAATTGAGATGGCTAATTTAACCAAGCAATTACAAGGTTAAGCAGCTAAGTTAAGGTTAGGCGGGAGGAAACATTAGTGTCAGTGCTTTATAAGCTGGATTCTTTTGAAGGGCCGCTTGATCTATTGCTTCATCTGATCGATAAATCAGAGATTGACATTCATG
>NZ_JBFUHJ010000765.1:0-1368 GCF_056402455.1 Paenibacillus sp. P4_A7
ACTCATAAACATCATTTACCGGTACGTAAATACAAGTTATACCCGTAATGTCTTCCAGTCTTTCTTCCGCTTTGATTCCCTCATTTTCCTGCATATCCGTTTCCTCCCTCTTAATATATATATCAATAATGATTACACCATAAACCCAACCATTTCTAATTTACCATTTCTACACATGTGTGAAATCATTTTTTTATTTACTTCACTTGTTCATCATGCTTTCCTGTCAGTTAGTATAAACAATATTAAATTCGCGAAAAGTCCAAATCAATATATGGTGTGTTATTCAGTAAGTTGAAATAGTAGAAGCGTCGAGCTTGTTCATCCCATTCACTCCAATCAAGAGCATTAAAATCTCTGCTTCTATATAGAGCGGATAAAACTCTAGCTTGTCTTAAATCGGTAAATAAAGGTATTTTCTTTAACCATTCTTGACTTACAGTATTTTCTTTACAATAGCCGTTTAAGAAATTGGAAAAAAAGCGCTTTGTAATCTCCTTTCTTACCTCTCCATCCACAACCCATGGTATGGGGATTTCATAAAATAATGGTGTAGCAATATCAGACACAAACCAGCTATATTCCGCCTCGTCAAAGTCGATAATATTTGCCTTATCCCCATCATTTAGATAATTCCCGCAGCTGACATCCCCATGAATAAGGCCGTAAGTTTCTTTATCCTTGGAAAAGTCGCTAACTTCCCCAATTAAACGGTCGAAACTGCTATATAATTCTGACGGACAATAGTTTTTAAATGAAGCTAATAAAGCATTATCATTCCATTCATACCGTAAATTTTTTGGGGTATAGTGAAGTGAAAGCTTATGTATTTTTCCAACAAATTGACCTATATTCTCATAAAAAGTATTGCTTTCCTCGGCAATTTTTGCATTTCTGCCAGAGACTTTCTCAAAAGCTGTCACAACAAAAGCATCATCAATTGTATGAAGAAGATCACCCATTAAAGTCTGAACCGGTCTAGCTACTTCTAAACCGGACTCCGCCAAAAACGTGATAAAGTCTAATTCTGCTCTCGTTAATAATTCATTCCGATGTGTTTTGTGGGCAATTCTTAGAATTACCTCGCGTTCTCCGACCAATCCAGAATATACAAAGTTTTGAAAACCATTTAATTCGATCATTGAGTCTTCGCGTATACCATAACGTTCTGCGGCTTGTCTCAATATATCTTGATTGAATAGCTGTTTAATCTTCTTATCCATATTACTCCTTATCCCCCTCCGAAAGTAATCTGATCTTATTCTAATTAAAATCAATTGATTACTGTCAATAAAAAACGTCTTTAAGTCGAGTAGAATGCAGGCCTACCATTTTGTAGGTTTGACCTGCAAGCCCTCACAGATCCGT
>NZ_JBFUHJ010000766.1:0-1354 GCF_056402455.1 Paenibacillus sp. P4_A7
GACAAAAGTTGGCGTTCCGGATGATACAATCTTGGAAGATTTGGTTAAACAAGCCAGTCAGACATTCACAACTGCAAAGTAGTCAGTAGCAACCAGAAAGGGTGCCAAGCGGTTTTTAACCGTAAGGCATCTTTTTTCTTTACAGAGACCTATTTAATTTGATAAACTGTAGTCGACCAAACAAACGTTCGCTTTAGACGAAAAAGGAAAATGCCCCCTTCATATCGAACGAATAAGAAGAACAAACCATTTGCGAATGGGGGCGGCTTATGGGAGAGTACGGCGATTTGTTAATTATGCTAATTGCAGGATGTTTGCTTACGTTTTGGATATATAAAGCTTTTTATCGTTGGTTGCATGAGCCTGCAAGCATGAATCGGCTTAAGCTTGGCAAGGGCGGAGAGCTTAAAGAAAATGATCCAAATATTTTGCTGCTTGAACAAGCTGGTTATGAGGTCAGCTCAGGAAAGCATCTAATACCAATCCCAATCGAGCTTGATGGCATGCCGCTGGGAAAGGGTAGTCGGCTATACATTGATTATATTGCGGAAATGAATAACAATACTTATATAGTAAAGACAGCGCGTGATCGAATGCCAATGGATTGGACGGCGAGCGGAGTTCGTGATCGATTGCTTGTCTATTCCTTGCTTTTACCGGATTGTACCGGGATACTGTTCGTGGATGCCAAGGAAAGAGTGATACGTAAAATTACATTTCATATTGTGGATTGACAAGTTATGGAGGGTATATATGAAAGGGATTCGACAGTTCAAGATAAAAGAAATAATTACGAATAATTCGATTGAGACACAGGAAGAGCTTGTAGAAGCTCTTCGCAAATCAGGTATGCAAGTAACGCAAGCAACTGTTTCACGAGATATGAAGGAATTGATGCTTATTAAGGTTCCTGTTGCCGAAGGGAAATACATCTATTCCATTCCGCACGATCACCAGAGGCAAAATCCAATTCACAAGTTGAAACGAGCTTTGCTGGACAACTTCGTGCATATTGATTTTACGGAAAATCTTGTAGTGATGAAATGCTTGCCAGGTACGGCAAATGCATTTGGCGCTTTGCTTGATAGTATGGAATGGCAGGAAATAATGGGTACGATTTGCGGGGATGACACAATATTGATTATATGCCGGACGAAGACGCAAAGCAGTGAAGTTGTTGAGCGTATTCTTGAGCTATTGAACTAAGGAGGATGCTAAGCCATGCTGCGTGAGGTATCTATAAGGAATTTAGCGGTAATTGAAGAAGTGAACGTTACTTTTCATCATGGATTTCATGTGTTAACAGGAGAAACAGGAGCGGGCAAATCAATATTAATTGATGCACTTAGTTTAG
>NZ_JBFUHJ010000767.1:0-1343 GCF_056402455.1 Paenibacillus sp. P4_A7
GCACCAACACCATAGATGGGTGACAAGCTTTGTATTATATATTTCTCTGACGTAAACGACTGATGCCTTTCTTTGGCTCAGTATGCTCGTTTCGCGATAAACAGCGTTTTTCTGTAAACGCCTCTTAACCCTTACTGATTCTCCACAGAAACATGCTCTTTGTCAAAAGTTGAAAATGACGTGATTAGGCTTAATCTCGTCAGAAAAACGCTTGCATCCCCGAACAATGAACGCAGTACCTCCTTTTTCGGCGACTTAGCCTTATTTTCAACCATTTGCTAAATTTTTAGCACTATTGTCCTTAATTACGATGAAAAGTTTATAAATGTTTCGTTAAAACCTATTCTTTATTGTGACAAACGTGTGAACACACCATTAGAAAACGCACACTTTTGAATTTCCGACATTTTTTTCAAGGCTTTTTGCTGCAAAATTCATAGGTGCTGCGTATGTCTCCGTAACAGTTTTGCCCATACAAGCAATTTGTAAAACGGTTAAAGCAAAACAAATAAAATAATGGGCTTTTAATAAAGGCTGGTTCCTATGCTAACGTTCAGCAAACAAATTCATGATACGATCAATTTGGGAGAAAAAGCTGATATGCTTAGGAGGATGGCAGCTATGGCACGTGTAATAGACTGGCTCAAAACGAGTGATCTGCGAATGTTCATATGGGTCAATCGAAGGCATTCAAAAGGAATGGTACACCTACTGATAGGCAAATGGTTAAGTACTGTAACGCATATGGGCGGTGCAACCTCCACACTAACAACAGCCCTGCTATTCGCACTCTTAGCTCCAGAACCTTGGAGTACAACTGGCTGGCAATGCTTGACTGCCGTTATGATCAGCCATATTCCAGTTTCGATTTGTAAAAGAAAATTTAAACGATTGCGCCCTTATCAGGCCATGCCAGGTGATGTGTTTACATGTCCGAAGCCACTTAAAGACTCTTCTTTTCCTTCCGGACATACGACAGCCATATTCGCTTGGCTCGTCCCCATATTGCTTACGAGCGGCGGTATATGGCTGTCTCTGCTTATGCCGGCGGCTTTACTAATCGGAATATCAGTAGCATGGTCAAGAATGTATCTTGGCTTACATTATCCTTCTGATGTTGCGGCAGGCGCCCTTATCGGAACAGTAACCGCCATCGCGGTAACCTTTTTTTGGCTGTCCCTAGTGAATGGCCTGCTTTAGGCTTCGTTCGTTTCTACAGTTTCGGCTGTATCTTCAGTTGAATCGTCATTATCATCGGCTTCAGCTGCTTCGCTTGCTTCCTTAAGTGCTTTTTCCCGCTTCGCATCACGGTGCTTTTGAAGCGCCTCGGAACCAATAACAAC
>NZ_JBFUHJ010000768.1:0-1337 GCF_056402455.1 Paenibacillus sp. P4_A7
GAAGAAAACTGTGTCTCCCAGAAAATATGTGCCGCTTGTTATCGGTGCGTTACTGTTAGCGGCGCTTTTGCTTACTCAATTTTCACGAAATTCAGATCCTGCCAGTATAGGCAAACCAGATGGTAAGCAGTTGGATCCCCCGGTACCTAACAAGCAAAAGATTGAAAAGCATATTGATATTAATGTAAACGTTTCCTTAACTAATGAACAATTTAGAAAGCTTAATGAACTGCATCGGGATTTTATAAATAAATATCCTTATATACAAGTTAATATAAGGAATGTAGCTTCAAGTGATGAAGCGTATGCCTTGTGGGTCGAGCAGAGTCAGCAAGGCCGAGGTATTGACGTCATGCTGCTAGATAACGGATGGGTTAAACCCTTTGCAGTACGGGGATTTTTAAAACCAACAGAAAGTATGATGACAGGAGATGTGTTAACAGATCAAATGTCTGCACTGCTATATCCGCTGAAATGGAACGGCTACATTTGGGGTGTTCCTGAAAGTGTTAATCCATATATAGTCATCTGGAATCATACTTTATTAGTGGAAGCTGGATTTAAAAACCCGCCGAATGATTGGGCTTCCTTTCAAGCGGTTACTGAGAAGGTTATGGCATTAAATGCGGATACAAGCATAATTAATTTAAGTCCTGGAGATTTGCAGCAGCAGTTGGTATGGCATTCATTATTCCAATTAGGACGATCAAATATCGTTAACTTGCAATCACTAAACAAAGAGCAAATGGAGCGACTTCAATGGCTCGAGACGATTGAGCCGCGTATAAGCCGGTTAAAGACAGAGGCAGTAACTGATTTAAGCGAGGCTATGTCTGCAAGCAAACTGCTCCTGGCTATTTTACCTTGGAATGTCTATGAGAAAATGCCCTCTACCGTTCAGGATCAAGTTATTGTTGATCAGAAAGAAATTTATTTTCCGTGGTTAAATGGCAGAAGCTATGTCATATCTTCTAGCAGTGATGTGGTGGAGGAAGCGACACTTTGGATTAGAGAAATGACAAATACTGATAATCAACAGAAGGCATATGATGAATTAGGCCAGCTGCCGGCAAGAGCTTCATTGTATAAAAGTAGTCATTTCGAGCAGAAAGATGAGTCGCGAATTCCTCCAAGATGGTGGCTTGATATCCTAATTGAAAAGCAGACAGATGAACAATCAGCATTAATGGACCCGATATGGCCGGAACGTTGGAAGCTGTGGAAGCAGCAGTGGCAACTTTATTCGCAGAAAACGATAGAGATGGATACTTTTCTAAAATCATTAAACATACAGAAAGAAGCTTCTTCAGTCAGCGACTAAAGGAGCTTCTTTCTCA
>NZ_JBFUHJ010000769.1:0-1335 GCF_056402455.1 Paenibacillus sp. P4_A7
TTTGTAAAATAATTTCCTCATCCAACGCATGCACGCGCTCGGCTAAAACCTGTGATTTTCGGAAATGCTCCTCATCTTCTGGTTCCATATCCCAGACCCCCGATGATCTTCCTAGAAACTTTGCACCTATATTTATTATCGCACGCAAATCATCTTCCAACGTGTCACTGTTAACTAGGTCGGCTGCCGTAACCGCTCTCGACAGATAGCTTTCTAATACTTCTTTGCTCATACTTCCTTGAAACTTGTAGTTTTTCAACAGTTTAGCCTCCAAAACAGTGTAGTTGTATCGTATCTTGATTCTTTATGGTATCGATACCATATTTTAAACAACAATGTAACGCTCGGTACCCCTTGCGTTACATTGTTGTTTCTATAGTAAGAACTAGTTTATTTTAAAGAGTTTCTTCCACAAAGCGATTCGTTAGCGAACCAAGCTTCTCTATTTCGATTGTAACCGAATCCCCGGGCTTAAGCCATACCCGCTTGTCCTCAGGGTAACCGAGTACAACACCCTCAGGCGTTCCCGTAAGTATGATATCGCCTGGCGATAAGGTCATATGCTGTGAAACATAGCTGACGATTTCATCACATCGGAAAACCATATCCGATGTATTCGACTGCTGGCGCACTTCACCGTTAACCGTACAGCTGATGGAGAGATTGTTCGGATCTTCAATTTCATCTGCAGTAACGAGATAAGGGCCAAGCGGACTGAACTTGTCCAATGATTTGCCAAGCAGCCACTGCTGCGTGCGCATCTGCAGGTCCCTCGCGGACAGATCGTTAACGCAGCAGTATCCGAATACATGCTCCAGAGCCTGCTCCTTCTCGACGTACTTCGTTTTCTTACCTATGACGATAACCAATTCAGCTTCATAATCGACTTGGGATGTCACCTTTGCCGGGAGAGGTATGTCATCGCCATGGGCGGCTACAGTATTATCGAATTTGTTGAACAAAATAGGATACGCCGGAATTGGAGCGTTTGTTTCAAAAGCATGCTTGCGGTAGTTCAGCCCGACACAAATGATTTTGCGCGGAGCGGTAACGCAAGGACCGAAAGAAATGTCTTCTTCCTGAAATAATGCTGCAGCAAACTTTTCCGGAGAAGCGACAGCTTCCTGAACGAAGCGGTTTAACGCTAGCAGTGTATCCGATCCACCTTCAATGACGTCCATAACCTCGGTCGGTACATTGGAATCATTTTTGATTTTCAATGCCTCTTTGATATCCAAAACTCCTGTTGCTATTTTAACCCCTAAACGATTGCCTTCTTTTGATTGAATCATAAGCAGTTTCATTTTACAACTTCCTTCCTATTAAGTATCTGAA